>NZ_JBQQBX010000018.1:0-190920 GCF_052245475.1 Streptomyces sp. 7N604
CGGTCTCGTCCTCGGCCACCTTGATGGAGGAGAGCACGCCGGACGCGGGGGCCGGGATCTCGGTGTCGACCTTGTCGGTGGAGACCTCGAGCAGCGGCTCGTCGGCCTCGACCCGCTCGCCCTCGGCTTTCAGCCAGCGGGTGACGGTGCCCTCGGTCACGCTCTCACCGAGCGCCGGCAGGGTTACGGAAACCGCCATGGTTTCTGTTGCTCCTAACGATCTGTGCGGATGGGTCGCGCCCGGGGATTAGTCGTGGGAGTGCAGCGGCTTGCCGGCGAGCGCCAGGTGGGCCTCGCCGAGCGCCTCGTTCTGCGTCGGGTGCGCGTGGATGAGCTGCGCGACCTCGGCGGGCAGCGCCTCCCAGTTGTAGACCAGCTGCGCCTCGCCGACTTGCTCGCCCATACGGTCACCGACCATGTGGACGCCCACCACGGCGCCGTCCCGCACCTGGACGAGCTTGATCTCGCCCGCGGTCTTGAGGATCTTGCTCTTGCCGTTGCCCGCGAGGCTGTACTTCAGGGCGACGACCTTGTCCGCACCGTACAGCTCCTTGGCCTTGGCCTCGGTGATGCCGACGGAGGCGACCTCGGGGTGGCAGTACGTCACCCGGGGCACGCCGTCGTAGTCGATGGGCACGGTCTTCAGACCGGCGAGACGCTCCGCCACGAGGATGCCCTCGGCGAAGCCGACGTGCGCGAGCTGAAGGGTCGGCACCAGGTCACCGACGGCCGAGATGGACGGCACGTTGGTCTGCATGTACTCGTCGACGAGGACGTAGCCGCGGTCCATGGCGACCCCGGCCTCCTCGTAACCCAGGCCCTGCGACACCGGGCCGCGGCCGACGGCGACGAGCAGCAGCTCGGCCTCGAAGGTCTTGCCGTTCTCCAGCGAGACCTTCACACCGTCGGCGGTGTATTCGACACCCGAGAAGCGGGAGCCGAGGGAGAACTTGATTCCGCGCTTGCGGAAGGCGCGCTCCAGCTGCTTGGAGCTGTCCTCGTCCTCGACCGGGACGAGGTGCGGAAGCGCCTCGACGATGGTGACGTCGGCCCCGAAGGACTTCCAGGCGGAGGCGAACTCGACGCCGATGACACCGCCGCCGAGCACGATGGCGGACTGCGGCACGCGGTCGAGCACCAGCGCGTGGTTGGAGGAGATGACGCGGTTGCCGTCGATCTCCAGGCCCGGCAGCGACTTCGGCACGGAGCCGGTCGCCAGCAGGATGTGGCGGCCCTCGTAGCGCTGGCCGTTCACATCGACCGAGGTGGGCGAGGAGAGCCGGCCCTCACCGGTCACGTAGGTGATCTTGCGAGAGGCGACCAGGCCCTGCAGGCCCTTGTACAGGCCGGAGATCACGCCGTCCTTGTACTTGTGCACGCCCTCGATGTCGATGCCGTCGAACGAGGTCTTCACACCGAATTCGGCGCCCTCGCGGGCCTGGTCGGCGATCTCACCGGCGTGGAGCAGAGCCTTCGTGGGGATGCATCCGTAGTGCAGGCAGGTGCCGCCCAGCTTGTCCTTCTCGATCAGTGCGACGTCCAGGCCCAGCTGTGCCCCGCGCAGGGCAGCGGCGTAACCACCGCTACCGCCTCCGAGGATCACTAGGTCGAAAACGGTGCTGGCGTCGTTCGCCACGTCACGTCCTCCATGCATGGTGCGCCGGAGCCGGTCTACGGCGACCGGGCGGCGGCTGTTGTTCGGCCGCTTTTCTGTCGGCCCTCGGTGTGGCTCGCCGGGTAAGCGAGCCGGGGGCCCTGTCCTGCCGAGACCCCATCTTCGCACTTGTTCCGGGGAGCCGGGACGCGGGGCCACGGTCTGAGACACCGGTATGCGCCTCGGCTGCGGTTACCCGAGCGTACGCCCGTACGGATTTCGTTGAAGGCGAACGGATCTTCCGGCAGGGGTACGGGTACGGCCCCGGGCGCGGTGCCCGGGGCCGTACGAGCTGCCGGTGCGGGCCGCGGCCCGGGTCAGGCCAGGTCGCCGGCGGCCGTGCGCTCGACCAGCCGGACCAGGGTGCGGACCGCCGCGCCCGTGCCGCCCTTGGGGGTGTAGCCGTACGGCGCTCCCTCGTGGAAGGCCGGGCCCGCGATGTCCAGGTGCGCCCAGGTGATGCCGTCGCCCACGAACTCCTTGAGGAACAGGCCCGCGACCAGGCCGCCGCCCATCCGCTCGCCCATGTTGGAGATGTCGGCGACCGGCGAGTCCATGCCCTTGCGCAGCTCGGTGGGCATCGGCATCGGCCAGGACTGCTCGCCGACCTCCTCGGCGATCTCGTGGATCGCGGTGCGGAAGGCGTCGTCGTTCGCCATGATCCCGAAGGTGCGGTTGCCCAGCGCCAGGACCATCGCGCCGGTCAGGGTGGCCACGTCGACGATCGCGTCGGGCTTCTCCTCGGAGGCGCGGGTGAGCGCGTCGGCGAGGACGAGCCGGCCCTCGGCGTCGGTGTTCAGCACCTCGACGGTCTTGCCGCTGTACATGGTGAGGACATCACCGGGGCGGGTCGCCGTGCCGGACGGCATGTTCTCGGCGAGCGCCAGCCAGCCGGTGACATTGACCGGCAGGCCCAGCTTGGCCGTGGCCACGACGGCGGCGAAAACGGCGGCGGCGCCGCTCATGTCGCACTTCATCGTCTCGTTGTGGCCGGCCGGCTTGAGGGAGATGCCGCCCGAGTCGTACGTGATGCCCTTGCCGACGAGGGCGATGGACTTCTTCGCCTTGGGGTGGGTGTAGGCGAGCTTCACCAGGCGGGGCGGGTTGGCCGAGCCCTGGCCGACGCCCATCAGGCCGCCGTAGCCGCCCTTGGCGAGCGCCTTATCGTCCAGGACCTCGATCTTGAGGCCGTGCTCCTTGGCGGCGTCCTGCGCGGCGGCGGCGAACGACGTCGGGTTGAGGTCGTTGGAGGGGGTGTTGACGAGGTCGCGGGCGCGGTTGACCTCGGCGATGAGGGCGGTGGCGCGCTCCGCGGCCGCCTTGAAGGCCTTGTCACGGGGCTTGCCGCCGAGCAGCACCACCTCGGCGAGCGGCTCCTTCTTGTCGTCCTTCTTCTTGCCGTTGCCGTTGCCGTCGGCGTTGCTGTTGCCGTTGTTGCGGTAGGTGTTGAAGGCGTACGCGCCGAGCAGCGCGCCCTCGGCGATCGCCGAGGCGTCCCCGCTGTCCTGGACGGGGAGCGCGAACGCGCCCTTCTTCGAGCCCGCGAGCGCACGGGCGGCGGCACCGGCGGCGCGGCGCAGCGCCTCCGTACCGAAGCCCTCGCCCTTGGCGGGGGTGTCTCCGAGACCGACCGCCAGCACGACCGGGGCCTTGAGACCGGACGGGGCGGGGAGCTTGGTCACCTCGCCCTCGCCGCCGGAGGCGCCGAGGGTCTCGAGGACGGTGGCCAGCTTCCCGTCGAACGCCTTGTCCACGGCCTCGGCGCCGGGCGCGACGACCGGGCTCTTGTCGCCCTTGGCCACGCCGATGACGACGGCGTCCGCGCGGAGCGTCGCCGCGGAGGAGGTGCTGATAGTCAGTGCAGTCACGGGTTGGGGTTCCTCTTCCATGTGCGTTCCTCGGCCAGTCGGTGGGCCGGCCGCCGCGAGCCCACGGGGCCGTACCGTGCTGCGCACGGCCCCGGGCGCTGTGTGCATCGTATGCCGCCCGCCTCCCGCTTTCGTCGGGCGAACTCCGACATCTCGCCTGCCCACGGGCCCAGGGGCGGGGGCCCGCCCGTTGAACCCTCGGCTCGAGGCCCCCGGTACCGCGTCTGCGACGCGGTCTCTTCCTGCCCGCCCGCCCTTCAAAAGACGGGCAGGTGGGAAACCGCCCCGCAAGGCGCGGGCGGGCGCGCAGGCCGGGGTATGGGGTAGTCGGCGTCAGCCGAGGGCGAGAACCAGAAGGGCGGCCGTCGCCGCCGTTTCTGCGAGGGCGCCGAAGACGTCGCCCGTGACGCCGCCGAAGCGGCGCCGGCAGTGGCGGAGGAGGAGTTCGGCCGAGGCGACGCCGGCCAGCGCGGCCAGCGCGTGGTGCGCGGCGCCATAGGCCCCGAAGCCGCCCCCCGCGGTCCCGCAGGCCGCGACGGCGAGGACACCCGCGGCTGCCGCGGCCCGTACCGGCACGGTGCCCGCCACCGCCGCGCCGAGACCGCCGGGCCGCGCGGTCGGCACCCCCGCGCGGGAAGCGAGTGTGAGGGCCAGCCGAGCCGCCACGCCCGCGACGGCCGCCGCGACCGCACCGCGTGCGGGGCCCTCCGCGTACAGCTCGTGCAGGGCGGCGACCTGCGCCAGCAGCACCAGCACCAGCGTGATGACGCCGAAAGGACCGATGTCCGACTGCTTCATGATGCGCAGGGCGTCCTCGGCCGGCCTGCCGCTGCCCAGCCCGTCGGCGGTGTCGGCGAGACCGTCCAGGTGCAGCCCGCGGGTGAGCACCGCCGGTACGGCCGCCGCCGCCACCGCGGCGAGCAAGGGCCCGCCGCCCAGGGCCTGCAGAAGCCCGCCCGCGGCGGCCGCGCACAGCCCGACGGCCGCGCCGACGAGCGGAGCCCACAGCATCCCGGCCCGCGCCGCCGTGCGGTCCCACCGGGTGACCCGCACCCGGAAGACGGTCAGCGTGCCGAAGGCGAAGCGCAGTCCGTCAGTGGGGGAGGCGGAAGGGGCGGCGGAACCGGCCGGGCCGGGTGTCGTGTCGGTCATCGCGCGCAGGCTATCCCGCCCTCCGGCACGCATGTCCCGTACGGGTGTCCCGTACGCATCTCCCACGAACCGGGCCCCACCGCACCAGTGCGGTGAATTGCTCTAAGGACAAAAGGGGCATAAGGGTATAGCGCTGAAGAGCGGATCACATCGGAAGCGAGGAAACAGGTGCCATGGGCGGCTGGTGGGAGCGGAACATCGTCGAACCCGGCAAACTCCCCCTCTTCCTTGCCCTCTTCGCGTTCATCCTCACCTTCCTGATCACCCGCTCCATCACGCGCATGATCCGCGCCGGGAAGGGGCCCTTCCGCAACGTCAGCCCTGGCGGTACGCACATCCACCACGTCGTCCCCGGCATCGTGCTCACCGTCTTCGGCGGATTCGGGGTGATCGCCGGTTACGGGCACGGCTTCGGCAGCGGGTTCGCGGCGGTCGTCTTCGGCATGGGCGTGGGTCTGGTGCTCGACGAGTTCGCGCTCGTCCTGCACCTCCACGACGTCTACTGGACCGAGCAGGGCCGGCAGAGCGTCGAGGTCGTCGTACTCACCGCGGCTCTGGTCGGCCTCATGCTTCTCGGCTTCGTGCCCTTCGGCGTGAACGGCATGACCGAGGAGGAACAGCAGGACCGCGCCACCCTCATCGGGAACATCGCCCTCAACTTCCTCATCGCCCTGGTCGCCCTGGTGAAGGGCAAACTCAGGCTCGCCGTGATCGGGGCCTTCGTACCGTTCGTCGCACTCTTCGGCGCCGTACGTCTCGCCAGGCCCGGCTCGCCCTGGGCCAAGCGCTTCTACCGGAAGCGGCCGCGGGCCAGAGCGCGGGCGCACGTGCGCGCGTACCGGCACGACCAGCGCTGGAGCAAGCTGCGCCGCCGGTTTCAGGACTTGGTCGCCGGTGCCCCCAGCCGCTGACGGACACGGCGGTGCTCCCGCCGCCTCCGCCAGGCCGCGTATGCCGTCTGTGCGGTGCACAGCACCAGGACCGCGGCGATGGCGGCCAGGTGCTCCTTGCCCGCCAGATTGGGCTTGACGATCACCTCGACGACCATCGCGGCCACGACCAGTCCGGCCGTGAACCACGCCCGGTGGCGCCAGGACACGTACACCGCGAGGCCGACGACTGCGGCGGAGGGCCCGGTGTCGTGGACCAGGGCGTCCTCGGCGGGCAGGCCGAGAAATCCGCCGGGCCCGACGGCCGTGCCGTAGCGCGCGTACAGCGTCCCGGCGAGCGTCGCCAGATACCCGACCAGCAGGGTGCGCAGCCGCCCCAGGCAGATCTCGCAGATGCCGAAGACGACGAGGATCTGGGCGAGCGCGCCCCAGACGGGCAGGTCGAGGGCGGGGACGAAGACCGACAGGGGGGTGCGGAGGACGGCCGGCCACCAGGGCTGCGCGGCCTGTACGCAGCCGATGTCCTGGACCGGCCGGTAGCCCCACGGCTGGTTCTGCACCAACTGGAACAGCGCGGTCAGGCACACGGCGGCGACGGTCATGGGAATCGCACCGAGTACGGCGGGCCGCTTGCGTACGAGTGTGTCCCGTACGGCCTCGTACACCGCCCCCCACTCGGCGCGGGCGGCGCGCCCGAGCGTCGCGGCGGCTCCGGACTGCGCTGCGCAGTGGGGGTGCACGTGGACTTCTCCCGTGAAAGTCGATCAACTGGCCCATGAAGAGCGGCGATTCGGGAGAAGCCGGGTGGTTTACGGCACCGCGGCCCAGCAGCGGTGTCGTCGACACCGGCCCGTGGTGCGGGTCGGTCAGTCGCGCTCGGACTTCTCCGGCGGCTCGCCCTCGCCCGTCCCCGGCGCCGACCCCGTAGCCGTCCCTGTCTCCGGCTCCGGTTTTGGTTCCGGCTCCGGCTCCGGCTCAGGGCGCTCGGGCAGTTCCGCCGCCAGGGCGGCCGCCGCCTGCACCAGCGGCAGAGCGAGCAGAGCCCCCGTTCCCTCGCCCACAGTGACGCCGTGGTCGAGCAGCGGGTTGAGTGCCATCCGGTCAAGTGCCTTCGCCTGCGCGGGCTCGCCGCTCGCCTGGCCCGCCAGCCACCAGTCCGGCGCCCGGAACGCCACCCGCTGCGCCACCAGCGCACACGCGGCGGACACGACCCCGTCGAGGATCACGGGCGTACGGCGCACAGCGCACTGCAGCAGGAACCCGGTGATCGCGGCGAGGTCGGCGCCGCCGGTCGCGGCGAGCAGCTCGAGCTGGTCGCCCAGGACGGGGCGGGCGCGGCGCAGCGCGTCGCGGATCGCGGCGCACTTGCGCATCCACGCGAGGTCGTCGATACCGGCGCCGCCGCGGCCGGTGACCACGGACGCGTCGGTGCCGCAGAGCGCGGCGATCAGCGCGCCCGCGGCCGTGGTGCCGCCCACGCTCAGATCGCCGAGGACGACGAGGTCCGTGCCGGAGTCCGCCTCCTCGTCCGCCACCGCCATTCCGGCGCGGAACGCCTGCTCCGCCTCGTCGGCGGTGAGCGCGTCCTCGACGTCGATACGGCCGGAGCTGCGGCGGACGCGGTGCCGTACGACCTCCTCGGGCAGCTCGCCCGGGTCGCAGTCCACGGCCATGTCCACGACGCGTACGGGGACGCCGAAGCGGCGGGCGAGCACGGCGACGGGGCTCTCGCCGTCGAGGACGGCACGTACGAGGTCCCGGGTGGTGCCGGGACGGCGGGCGGAGACGCCGAGCCCAGCCACGCCGTGGTCACCGGCGAACAGCACGACGCGCGGGTGCTCGACCGGCTTCACCGGGACCGCGCTCTGCGCGGCGGACAGCCACTCGCCGAGTTCGTCGAGGCGCCCGAGCGCGCCGGGACGTACGACGAGGCGCTCCCGCCGCTCTTCGGCGTCGCGTCGGACGCCGCCGTCGGGACGCTCGATCAGATTGCCGAAGTCCTCGAGATTCAGGCCGCTCACGCGCGGAACCTTACCGTCGCCGCGACGGCCGCCGCCGCCCCGGGCGGCGCCCCGCGCTCACCCCTCACCCCGCCGCCAGGACGGCGCGGGCGAGGGCGGCAACTCCCCTGCGGATGTGCTGCCGTGACGTCCCGCTTGCCGTGAGGTGCTCGATCAGGTCGCTGCGTACGGCGGCCAGCAGGGCATGGGCGAGAAAGTCGGTGTCCTGCTCGCCGCGGACCTCGGCCAGGAGCGAGGCGAGTTGCGTGTGCCACAGGGCGTAGGTGTCGTTCCGGTACGGACTTCCGCTGCCCGCGCTCTCCAGGGCGAGCATCAGGGGGTGGATCTCCAGCTTCAGCCGCAGCAGTGCGTCGAGCAGGGCGAGGACGCGCTCGTCCGCCGGGGCGCCGGGGCCGAGGGGCGGTGGACCCGCGACGGCACCGGCCCTCAGCTGTTCGGTGCGCTGCTCGACGAGGGCCCTGACGAGGCCGACGCGGTCGCCGAACCGGCGGAAGAGCGTGCCCTTGCCGACCCCGGCGGCCGCGGCGATGTCGTCCATGGATACGCGGTCCGGGCTGCCGCGCTCGGCGAACAGGCGCGCCGCGGCGGCCAGTACCGCCTCCCGGTTGCGGACGGCGTCGGCTCGCTCCTTGCGTGCGGGCGGCACGGTTCCTCCTCGGGGTGGACTGGAAAAGCGCGGACCGTTGGTCCGTATAGTCGAAACCGGACCGACGGTCCGCATGCTATCGCGGACGTCATCGACCGAGGGAAAGGACCGCACCATGGCGGACACCACGCCGGCCGGCGTCTTCCGGCACGGAATGGACCTGCTGCTGGCCAAGGACATCGCGGGGTGGGTGGATCTGTGGGCCGAGGACGGCGTCATCGAGTTCCCCTTCGCCCCGCCCGGCGCCCCGCGCCGCCTGGAGGGCAGGGCCGCAGTGCAGGCGTACATGGCGCACTACCCGGACCACATCGACCTCGCCGCCCTCCCGTACCTGGAGGTGCACCGGACCGAGGACCCCGAGGTCGTCATCGTCGAGATGCGCGCGGAGGGGCGCGCGGTGGCCACCGGCAAGCCGTTCGCGTCGTCGTACATCGCGGTCGTCACCATCAAGGACGGCCTGTTCACGCACTACCGGGACTACTGGGACCCGCTGGCCGCCCTGGAGATCGCGGGCGGAACCGACGCCCCCTTCGCCGGTTCGCAGCGGTGACCGGCGACATGGCCGGGCGCGGGACGGTCCTGGTGACCGGCGGCACCGGCAAGACCGGCAGCCGGATCGCGGCCCGGCTGGCCGCCGCCGGCTTCCAGGTCCGCGCGGCCGGCAGGCGGCCCGCCCCTGCCCTCGAGGTGGAGCGGGTGCGCTTCGACTGGGACGACCCGTCAACCCACAATCCGGCGCTCGACGGCGCACGCCGCCTCTACCTCGTAGCGCCCGCCGGCGCCCACGACCCCGCCGCCCCGATGCTCCCGTTCCTGCGCCGGGCGCGGAAGGCCGGAGTCCGCCGCGTGGTCCTGCTCAGCTCGTCCGCCATCTCCGAGAGGGACGGCGGGCTCGGCGAGGTGCACCGGGCCGTCCGCGAACAGTTCCCCGAGTGGGCCGTGCTCCAGCCGTCCTGGTTCATGCAGAACTTCACCGGCGACCACCTCCACGCCCACAGCATCCGCGCCCATGACGAGATCGTGACGGCCACCGGTGACGGCCGGGTCGGCTTCGTCGACGTCGAGGACATCGCCGAGGTCGGCGTACGGGCGCTTGCGGACGAGCGCCCGCACAACACCGCCCACCTCATCACCGGTCCCGAGGCGCTCAGTTACGGCGATGTCGCCGCCACCGTCTCCCGCGTGGCCGGCAGGCCGGTCCGCCACCGCTGCGTCGAACTCGCCGCCATGCGCGACCGGTTGACCGCCGACGGTATTCCGGAGCGGTTCGCCGCACTCCTCGCGGGCATGGACCGGGCCATTGCCGGAGGGAGCGAGGACCGCACCAGTCCTGTCGTGCAACGCGTCACGGGCCGACCGCCCCGCTCCTTCGCCGACTTCGCCGCCGCCCACGCACCCGCCTGGCAGCGGTGACGGAGGGGTGGCCCGTCGCAGGGCCGCTCAGGAGCGCGGGCGGAGCGGGAGCGGCTGGCCCGCCACGACCAGGAGGACGTCTTCGCACTCGGCCGCGAACGCGGCGTTCAGACGCCCCAGTTCGTCGCGGAAGCGACGCCCCGCGGACGTCGCCGGGTGCACCCCGGACCCCACCTCGTTCGACACGGCGACGACCGTTCGCCGTGTCGCCCGTACCGCCGCCACCAGCGCATCCGTCCGGTCGTGCAGCTCCCGCCGCGCCCCGCCCGAAGCCCACCGCCCGTCGTCCCACGCCCCGGCCGAGTCCATCGCGTCCGTCAGCCACAGCGCGAGGCAGTCGATGAGCAGCGGCGGACCGTCCTCCGCCAGCAGCGGGACCAGGTCGCAGGTCTCGACCGTGCGCCAGGAGCCGGGGCGCCGCTCCCGGTGCCGGGCAACCCGGTCCGCCCAGTCGCTGTCGCCCTCCCGCGCGCCGCCCGTCGCCACGTACACCACGTCGGGGAAGGACTCCAATCGCCGCTCCGCCTCGACCGACTTCCCCGAGCGCGCCCCGCCGAGGACGAGCGTGCGCCGCGGCACGTCGGGGATCGCGTGGTACTCGCCGACCACCAGCGTCCGACCGTCCGGGACCGCCCGCGCGCCCGCCGCCGCCAGCCTGCGGTGCAACTCGGCGCCCGGGGGCACGTCGTGGTCGATGTGGACGGCCACCACGTCCGTGGTCGCCGCGACCGCGCCCGCGGCGCGCAGCTTGGCGAGTGCGTCGGGCCGCCCGGTCACGTCGAGCACCGCCATGTCGTACGGCTCGTGCCCTTCGGACAGGCCCGCGGGCGCGGCCTCCGGCGGCAGGTACAGCAGCCGGTCCCCTTCGGGGCCCGTCACCGCGTAGCCCGTCCCGGGCACGTCCACCGCGATGGCCCGCACCCGGTGGCCGCTGATCAGCGCGAGCTCGCGCCCGTCGGGCACCCGGGCCGGCGCCGGAAGCCCGGCCGGGACCTCGACGGCGGGCCCGTTGTGCGGGTGGGACAGCAGCATCTGACGTACGCCGGTCAGCGTCTGGCCCGCGCGGGCGGCGGCCAGCGCGGCGCCCGGTGTGAGGTCCAGCAGCAGCGCCCCGTCGGCGAGCAGTGCGGTCGCGGCCCGCGCCTCGTCGCCGACGGCGGTCGCGCAGGCGGCGCAGGGGCAGTCGGGGCGGGGCAGCCCGCCGGGGGTTCCGGTGCCGAGCAGAGTGATTTCCACGCCCTGATCGTCTCGCGTCGCCGCGCGACGGGCGCGCGGGGTCCACCCGGACGGCCCGTTAGGCTGCGGGACTGCGGGAAGTATCCGCTCGGAGTGGTTCAGAGGGACTCGGGAGGCGCATATGGCATGGACGTGGCGGTTCGAGAAGGCCGACGGTACGGAGACGGTGCCCGCCATCGAGCCCGAGGAGTTCAGCACCCAGGGCGACGCCGAGTCCTGGATCGGCGAGACATGGAAGGACCTGCTGGACGGGGGCGCGGACCAGGTGACGCTCTTCGAGGACGGCACCAAGGTCTACGGACCGATGAGCCTGAACGCCGACTGAAGCCGACGGCACGCCGGCTGACGCCGGCGGAGGCCGGCTGAAGGCGCCCCGTACTCAGCCGCGTACGCCGCACAGGTGCAGCAGCGCCGCCACCGCGCGATACGGGTCGGTGCGCCCGGCCCGCTCCTCCGCGGCGAGTATCCGCTCCAGCTCCTCGGTGCTCCGCGGCTGCTCGTCGTCACCGGCCGGGTCGGTGAAGACCCGTACCCCGTACCAGGCGTGCAGCGGGGCGCCGATCCCGGCGAGGGTGGCCGTGAGCGCGCTGAGCCGGTCGGCCCGCACCTCCAGGCCGATGCGGTTCGTGTAGACCGGGGAGTCGAACGCGGACAGCGCGTTCTCCCAGTCGCCCGCGAGACCGGGCCGCATCGCCAGCGCGTCGGCGTTCCGTACGAGCAGTGAGAGCAGCCCGCCCGGGGCCAGCACCCGGGCGAGGCCCGCCAGCATCGCGTCGGGCTCGGCCAGGTACATCAGCACCCCGTGGCACAGCACCACGTCGAAGCTGCCCGGCAGGAAGTGGACGCCGGTGTCGCGGCCGTCGCCCTCGATGAGGCGGACCCGTTCGCGTATGCCCTCCGGCTCCGCGGCCAGCGCGGTGCGGACCGCGGACAGCATCTGCGCGTCCGACTCCAGGCCTGTGATCATGTGGCCCGCGCGGGCCAGCCGCAGCGCCTGCGTCCCTTGGCCGAGGCCGACGTCGAGGACGCGGAGCCGCTGTCCCACCGGGAAATGGCCGGTTATCTGCTCCTCGAGCTGCCGGGCGACCAGCTCCTGGCGGACGGTATTCCGCACGCCTCCGAGCTTGCCGAGCCAGCCTGCCGCGCCCCCGGTGAAGCCACTCGGAGCGCTCAGGGCCGCTCTCCGCGCTTGACCTGCGGCTTCGGCAGCCGCAGCCGGCGCATCTGGAGGGTGCGCATCAGGGCGTACGGCACGGCCCCGCGGAGGTTCTCGTCCGGGAAGCGGGTGCGCAGCTGCTTCTTCAGGCGGAAGGAGATGCCGAACGAGTCGATCACGATCATCACGATGACGCCCAGCCACAGCAGCAGCGAGATGTTCTTGATCGCGGGCGACGGCAGCATGCTCAGCACCAGGATGAGCACCGCGAGCGGCAGGAAGAACTCCGCGACGGCGAAGCGTGAATCGACGAAGTTGCGGGCGAAGCGCCTGACCGGGCCCTTGTCGCGGGCCGGGAGGTAGCGCTCGTCGCCGCTCGCCAGCGCCTCGCGCTGCCGGGCCAGGGCCTCACGGCGGGCCTCCCGCTGGCGCTTGGCGCCGTCCTTGCGGTTGGTCGGCGTGGAGGCCAGGCTGCGGCGGCCCGACTGGGCCTCGCTGCGCTTGGGGGTGGGGCGGCCCTTGGGGGCCTGCGGGTCACGGGGCTGCGGCTGGTCCGCGGTCATCTTGGCGACCGTGGCCTGCTCGTCCTTGGAACGGCTTCGGAACACAAAGCCCAAGGGTACGGGGTCCGGGGGTGTGGACCCCAGCCCCGAGGGGAACGATCCGGCAACGGCACGTACGACCGCCGCGGCACAACAGCCACAGGACGCGACGGCACAACCGCCGCAGGACACGGCTGAACGGAGGCGGGCCCCGCCCCCCACCTACTCCTTGCGCCGGATACGGCGGTGCCGTGATCGTCCTGCAGGAGGAGCGCATCGGGGCCCGATCAGTGCGGTAATAGAGGCAGGACCCGTACTGTTGGGTCATAGAGACGGCTTTAGTCCGAGCCCGGAAGAAGGGGGCGCGCGAGGCCCATGAGCGGTGTCATGAAGCGGATGGGGATGATCTTCCGCGCGAAGGCCAACAAGGCCCTGGACCGGGCCGAGGACCCGCGCGAGACCCTCGACTACTCGTACCAGAAGCAGCTCGAGCTGCTTCAGAAAGTCCGCCGCGGCGTGGCGGACGTGGCCACCTCCCGCAAGCGGCTCGAGCTGCAGCTCGGCCAGCTGCAGGGCCAGTCGACCAAGCTCGAGGACCAGGGCCGCAAGGCCCTCGCCCTGGGCCGCGAGGACCTGGCGCGCGAGGCGCTGTCCCGGCGGGCCGCGCTGCAGCAGCAGGTCACCGACCTGGAGACGCAGCACCAGACACTGTCGGGTGAGGAGGAGAAGCTGACGCTGGCGGCGCAGCGGCTGCAGGCCAAGGTGGACGCCTTCCGTACGAAGAAGGAGACCATCAAGGCCACCTACACCGCGGCCCAGGCGCAGACCCGGATCGGCGAGGCCTTCAGCGGCATCTCCGAGGAGATGGGCGACGTCGGCATGGCGATCCAGCGGGCCGAGGACAAGACGGCGCAGCTCCAGGCACGGGCCGGCGCGATCGACGAGCTGCTCGCCTCGGGCGCGCTCGACGACCAGAGCGGCATGGCCAAGGACGACATCGCGGCTGAGCTGGACCGGCTCTCGGGCGGCACGGACGTCGAGCTCGAGCTGCAGCGGATGAAGGCCGAACTGGCGGGCGGCAGCGGTTCGCCGCAGGCTATTGAGGGAGGCCAGCAGCAGGACCAGGGCCAGCAGGAACAGGACAAGACCAGGTTCGACAAGCAGTAGCCCTCCGCCCCGCGAGCCGTGGACCCGGGCGTAGCACGTACCGGACGTATCTGGAGGTCGTCATGATCGTGCGGATCATGGGGGAAGGGCAGGTGCGGCTGGCCGACAGCCACGTCGCCGAGCTCAACAAACTGGACGACGAGCTCGCCGCCGAGATGGACAGCGGCGACGAGGCCGGCTTCCGGCGGACGCTCCACGCGCTGCTCGAGGCGGTGCGGGAGTTCGGCGAGCCGCTGCCCGACGACTCCCTGGAACCCTCCGAACTGATCCTTCCGGCGCCCGACGCGTCGCTCGAAGAGGTCCGCGAGATGCTCAGCGAAGACGGGCTCATCCCTGGCTAGCGTCAGCCGTCTCCGACCCCTGGGGTCGTGGATCACAGGGCAGGTGTGGACCACGGCTCCAGGGGTTCTCGACGTACGGCCCGTCCGCGCGGTGCTCGGCGCTCGCCGCAGCCCTTACCGTTGCTTGTCGTGACCGTGACCTCTCTCGCCGTCGGGCAGGGCCTCGCCCGTCCCCAGCGCTGGCTGCGCGCCCACCCGCTGGCGCTGGACGCCGCCGTGGCCGCGGTCGTCCTCGTGCTCATCCTCCTCGGCATGGTGACCGAGCCGCACGGTCCGAGCGGGCCGCGGTACGGGGAGCGCACGCCCGAGGCGTCGAGCGTGGTCCTCGCGGTCCTCGCTGCCGCGGTGCTCGTGCTGCGCCGCCGCAGGCCCCGCCGGGTCCTCGCCGTCACCGGCCTGCTCACCCTGGCCGAGCTGGTGACGGGTCCTGGGGATCACGGTGCGCCGATAACGATGACCACGGCCGTCGCCGTCTACACCGTGGCCTCCCGCACCGACCGGTCCACGACCTGGCGGGTCGCCCTCCTGACCGCCGTGGCCCTCACCGCCACCGCCATGCTCTTCGGCGCCCGGCCCTGGTACGGCCAGCAGAACCTCGGGATCTTCGCCTGGAACGGCATGGCCGCGGCCGTCGGCGACGCCGTACGCAGCCGCCGCGCCTTCATCGACGCCATCCGCGAGCGGGCCGAGCGCGCCGAGCGGACCCGCGAGGAGGAGGCCCGCCGCCGGGTCGCCGAGGAGCGGATGCGGATCGCCCGCGAGCTGCACGACGTCGTGGCCCATCACATCGCGCTGGTCAACGTCCAGGCCGGGGTCGCGGCGCACGTCATGGACAACCGCCCCGACCAGGCCAAGGAGGCGCTGGCGCACGTACGGGAGGCAAGCCGCTCCGCGCTGAACGAACTGCGCGCCACGGTCGGCCTGCTGCGCCAGTTCGGAGACCCCGAGGCCCCCACCGAGCCCGCCCCCGGACTCGCCCTCCTCGACCAGCTGGTCGAGGGGTTTGCACGTGCAGGGCTTCCGGTCGAGGTCGAGGTGTCCTCGACCGCGCCGAAGGGGCCGTGGCACAGCCGCCGCGCCGAGGACGCGGCCGCGGTCATCGGCGAGCTGCCGACGGGCGTCGACCTGACCGCCTACCGGGTCGTGCAGGAGGCCCTGACCAACACCCACAAGCACGCGGGCGACGAGGCGCGCGCCGTGGTCCGTATCGCCAGGGCCTGGCAGTCCCTTGAGATCACGGTCCTGGACGACGGCGTCGGGGTGCCCGTGCTCGTGGAGGCCGGGGAGCAGGGCGCGGCGGACGGCGGGGACGAGGGAGCCGTGGACGCGGGCGGCGGCCACGGCCTGCTGGGCATGCGGGAGCGCGCGGCCGTGCTGGGCGGGGAGTGCGAGGCGGGACCGCGGTACGGGGGCGGCTTCCGGGTCCACGTACGCTTGCCGCTCATGACCGCGCGGGAGACCGCGTAAGAGACCGCGCAAGAGCAGGAGACCGCGTAAGAGGGGGGCCATGTGACGATCCGGGTGCTGCTCGCCGACGACCAGGCGCTGCTGCGCAGCGCGTTCCGCATCCTCGTCGACTCCGAGCCGGACATGGAGGTGGTGGGGGAGGCGTCGGACGGCGCGGAGGCGGTCCGGCTGGTGCGCGAGCGGGGCGCCGACGTCGTTCTCATGGACATCCGGATGCCCGGTACGGACGGGCTGGCCGCCACCCGCGAGATCAGCTCGGACCCGGCGCTCGACGGCGTACGCGTGGTGATGCTGACGACCTTCGAAGTCGACGAGTACGTCGTGCAGTCGCTGCGCGCCGGCGCCTCGGGCTTCCTCGGCAAGGGCGCGGAGCCCGAGGAGATGCTGTCGGCCATCCGGGTCGCGGCGGCGGGCGAGGCGCTGCTGTCACCGGCCGCGACCAAGGGCCTCATCGCCAAGTTCCTTGCCCAGCCGGAGGGTTCGGACCTTTCGGAGGAGCGGGGCCAGGAGGCCGCCCGGCTCGCCGCGCTCACCGGCCGCGAGCGCGAGGTACTCGTCCTCGTCGCGGGCGGACTCTCCAACGACGAGATCGCCGAGCGGCTCGCGGTGAGCCCGCTGACCGTCAAGACGCATGTGAACCGGGCGATGGCGAAGCTCGGCGCGCGCGACCGCGCCCAACTGGTGGTCATCGCGTACGAGTCGGGGCTGGTACGCCCAAGGGTGTAGCGGCGGGGGAGCGGGCCGTACTGCGGCTGCGGTACGCGCAGGCCCGCGAGAACCGACCTGCGAGCGAGGAAAACCGCCTCTCGCGTGGTTGATCGTATAAGCCGGGCATAAAGCCCTCTTCCGATCGGCAACAGAAGAGAGACCTCCACCCATGTCCTGGCTGTCCAGAATCAGCCTCGTACAACGCGGTTTGATCGCCTTGATGGCGATCATCGCGATCGCCTTCGGCGCCGTCGCGATACCTCAGCTCAAGCAGCAGCTGCTGCCCACGATCGAGCTGCCCATGGTGTCGGTGCTGGCCCCGTATCAGGGTGCGTCCCCCGATGCCGTCGAAAAGCAGGTCGTCGAACCGCTCGAGGACACCATCGAGTCGGTCGACGGCATTACGGGGATCACGTCGACGGCGAGCGAGGGCTCGGCCGTGATCATGGCTCAGTTCGACTACGGGAACGGCTCGAAGCAGCTCGTCGCCGATGTCCAGCAGGCCGTGAACCGGGCCCGCGCCCAGCTGCCGGACGACGTCGACCCGCAGGTCGTCGCGGGCTCCACCGACGACATGCCGACCGTCGTCCTCGCCGTCGCTTCGCCCGGCAAGGACCAGCAGGCGCTCGCCGACCAGCTGGACCGTACGGTCGTGCCCGTCCTCAAGGACATCGAGGGCGTCGGCCAGGTCACGGTGGACGGCGTCCAGGACCGGATCGTCTCGGTCACGCCGGACGACGCGAAGCTCGCCGATGCGGGGCTCACGGCGGCCGCGCTCGGCCAGGCGCTGGAGGCGGGCGGCGCGTCCGTGCCCGCCGGTTCCTTCGCCGAGGACGGCAGGAGCAAGACGGTCCAGGTGGGCGGGGGCTTCACCTCGCTGCGGCAGATCGAGGACCTGCGGGTGTCCGCCGCGGCGGCGGCCGGGGGAGGCCAGGGCGGCGACGGCGGCCAAGGCGGGAGCGGAGACTCCGGCGCGCCCCCGGAGCCCGTACGCCTGGGCGACGTCGCCACGGTCGAGGACGAGTCCGACACCCCGGTCTCCATCACCCGCACCAACGGCGAGCCGAGCCTCGGCATCGTCATGACGATGGGTCAGGACGGCAGCGCCGTCGCCATCTCCGACGCGGTCCAGGACAAACTGCCCGAGCTGCGCAAGGACCTGGGCTCCGGCGCCGAGCTGACGGTCGTCAGCGACCAGGGCCCGGCGGTCTCCAAGTCCATCGACAGCCTGACCACGGAGGGGCTGCTCGGCCTCCTCATGGCCGTCGTGGTGATCCTGGTCTTCCTGGTGTCGCTGCGCTCCACGCTGGTGACCGCGGTGTCCATCCCGCTGTCCGTCGTGATCACCCTGATCGTGCTGTGGTCCCGCGACCTCTCGCTCAACATGCTGACCCTCGGCGCGCTGACCATCGCCATCGGCCGGGTCGTGGACGACTCGATCGTCGTGCTGGAGAACATCCAGCGGCACCTGTCCTACGGAGAGGAGCGGCAGAAGGCCATCCTCGGCGCGGTCAAGGAGGTCTCCGGCGCGATCACCTCCTCGACGCTGACGACGGTCGCCGTCTTCCTGCCGATCGGTGTCGTCGGCGGCATGATCGGCGCGCTGTTCGGCCCCTTCTCCCTGACCGTCACGGTCGCGCTGCTCGCCTCGCTGATCGTGTCCCTGACGGTCGTACCCGTCCTCTCGTACTGGTTCCTGCGCGCTCCCAAGGGCTCAGAAGGCGTGGACCCGGAGGAGCTGCGCCGCGTCTCGGAGGCGAAGGAGGCGCGCAGCGCGCTCCAGCGGCTGTACGTGCCGGTGCTGCGGTTCGCCACCCGCCGCCGCTTCACCAGCCTCGTCATCGCGGTCCTGGTGCTGGTGGCCACCTTCGGCATGGCGCCGCTGCTGAAGACCAACTTCTTCGACGCGGGCGACCAGGACACCCTCTCGATCAAGCAGGAGCTCGAGCCCGGCAGCAGCCTGGCCGCCGCGGACGCCTCCGCCAAGAAGGTCGAGGAGACGCTCGACGGGATCGAGGAGGTGAAGGACTACCAGGTCACGGTGGGCTCATCCGGCATCCTGGCGGCCTTCGGCGGCGGTACGGGCGCCAACCAGGCCTCGTACCAGGTGAAGTTGGAGGACTCCGGCGACTCCGACGCGGCCATCGACAAGATCCGCGACGGCCTGGACGGGCTCGGCGAGGGCATCGGCCAGACCACGGTCCAGGCGGGCGACGGCTTCGGCAGCCAGGACCTGAGCGTGGTGGTCAAGGCCGCGGACGCGGGTGTGCTGCGGAAGGCGTCCGAGGAGGTGCGCGCGGAGGTCGCGAAGCTCGACGACGTCACCGACGTGCAGAGCGACCTGGCGCAGAGCGTTCCGCGGATCTCGGTCACGGGGAACGAGAAGGCCGCCCGGTACGGCTTCACGGAGGCGACGCTCGGCCAGGCCGTGGCCCAGGCGGTCCGCGGGGTCCCCTCCGGCAAGGCGGTCCTCGACGACACCGAGCGCGATGTGATGCTGAAGTCCGCGAAGCCCGCCACGACGGAGGCGCAGCTCAAGGGGTTGACGCTGGCCACCCCGGCGGGCGCGGTGAAGCTCGGCGAGATCGCCGAGGTCAGGACGGTGCCGGGACCGGTCCAGATGACCCGGATCGACGGCGCGCGGGCGGCGACGATCACAGCCAAGCCGACCGGTGACAACACCGGCGCGGCGAGCGCCGAGCTCCAGTCGAAGATCGACGCGCTGGATCTCCCGGACGGCGCGACGGCGGACATCGGCGGCGTCTCGCAGGACCAGGACGAGGCGTTCTCCTCGCTGGGCCTGGCGATGCTGGCGGCGATCGCGATCGTCTTCATGCTGCTGGTCGCGACCTTCCGGTCGCTGGTGCAGCCGCTGATCCTGCTGGTCTCCATCCCGTTCGCGGCGACCGGCGCGATCGGCCTGCTGGTCGCCACGGGTACGCCGATGGGCGTCCCGGCGCTGGTCGGCATGCTGATGCTGATCGGGATCGTGGTCACCAACGCGATCGTGCTGATCGATCTGATCAACCAGTACCGGGCGCAGGGTTACGGCGTCGTCGAAGCGGTCGTCGAGGGCGGCCGCCACCGGCTGCGGCCGATCCTGATGACCGCGCTGGCGACGATCTGCGCGCTCCTGCCGATGGCGCTGGCGATCACCGGAGACGGCGGCTTCATCTCGCAGCCGCTGGCCGTGGTGGTGATCGGCGGCCTGGTCACCTCCACGCTGCTGACGCTGCTGCTCGTCCCGACGCTCTACGCGATGGTCGAACTCCGCAAGGAGCGCCGCCGCGCAAAGCGCGCCGCCCGGCGCGCGGCGAAGCCGCCGACCCCGGCGCGGCCGACCGCGCCCGACGACGACCGCACGGCAGAACCGGCGAACGTCTGACGCTCGCCCGGAGGGCGAGTGCCCGGTCGGTTCCGACCGGGCACTCGCCGGCCGAGCCCGGCGCCCGCACACTGGGCTGCTTGCCCGGAGCACCCCTTCGGGCGCGGGTTTCCCATGCACCGCCCTGAAGGGGCGGGTGGGTCGGCCTCGCGTCGCGAGGCGCGCGGCGAAGTCGGCGGCCCTCCACGTCCGGGTGCCGTCGGACGCGGGCGACGACGACCACACGGCAGAACCGCCGAGCGTCTGAGTGCTTGGTCAACTGTGAGCCCCGGTCCATCGTGGCCGCGGCTCCCGCCGGTGGTCCGCCGCGGCCGGTGTCGTCCGGTGGGGTGAGGCCAGTGGCGCGGCGGAGTCGGCGGGCGTCTGGCCCGGCCTCCGCGCGCTCCCGGACGGCCTCGCGTTGCAGGCCGTCCGGGGCGGCGCGGAGGGCCTGGCCCGTTGGGGGGCGGGGCCCCTGTCCCCGGAACCCACGAAACCCGGGGCCTGGGCCCCGGGTTTCGCGGTCGTTCGGCTGCCTACGGCAGCATCAGCATCCGCTCCAGCGCGAGCTTCGCGAACTTCTCCGTCTCCGCGTCGACCTCGATCCGGTTGACCACCTTGCCGTCCGCCAGGGACTCCAGTGCCCACACCAGATGCGGCAGATCGATCCGGTTCATCGTCGAGCAGAAGCAGACCGTCCGGTCGAGGAAGACGATCTCCTTCCCCTCGTCAGCGAAACGGTTCGCCAGCCGCCGTACGAGATTCAGCTCCGTGCCGATCGCCCACTTCGACCCGGCCGGCGCCGCCTCCAGCGCCTTGATGATGTACTCCGTCGAGCCGACGTAGTCCGCCGCCGCCACGACCTCGTGCTTGCACTCCGGGTGCACCAGCACGTTCACGCCCGGGATCCGCTCCCGCACATCCCGTACCGACTCCAGCGAGAAACGCCCGTGCACCGAGCAGTGCCCGCGCCACAGGATCATCTTCGCCGCGCGCAGTTCCTCCGCCGTCACGCCACCGCCCGGCTTGTGCGGGTTGTAGACGACGCAGTCCTCCAGCGACATCCCCATGTCGCGGACGGCCGTGTTCCGCCCCAGGTGCTGGTCCGGCAGGAAGAGGACCTTCTCGCCCTGCTCGAAGGCCCAGTCCAGCGCCCGCTTGGCGTTGGACGAGGTGCAGATCGTCCCGCCGTGCTTCCCCGTGAAGGCCTTGATGTCCGCGGAGGAGTTCATGTACGAGACCGGGACCGTGACTTCGGCGATCCCGGCTTCGGTCAGCACGTCCCAGCATTCGGCCACCTGCTCGGCCGTGGCCATGTCGGCCATCGAGCAGCCCGCCGCCAGGTCCGGCAGGACGACCTGCTGGTTGTCCGCGGTCAGGATGTCCGCGGACTCGGCCATGAAGTGCACACCGCAGAAGACGATGTACTCGGCCTCGGGCCGCGCGGCGGCGTCCCGCGCGAGCTTGAAGGAGTCACCGGTGACGTCGGCGAACTGGATGACCTCGTCACGCTGGTAGTGGTGGCCGAGCACGAAGACCTTGTCCCCGAGCCTCGCCTTGGCCGCTCGGGCCCGCTCCACCAGGTCCGGATCGGACGGGGAGGGCAGGTCGCCTGGGCACTCAACACCGCGCTCGCTCTTCGGGTCGGCCTCCCGGCCGAGCAGGAGAAGAGCGAGCGGCGTCGGCTGGACATCGAGAGTTTGGGCGGTGGTCACAGACACGCACCCTTTCTGTTTCCGCAGACACGCCTTTTCGTCTGATTGACGCTATCTATCATAACCGCTTCGTGTCAGTTTGACGATGGCGATCGCGTCGATGTGACGCATTCCCGCGGCCTCTGCCGGGCACGCCGCCCGGCGCCGCTCCCGGGCCGCGCCAGGGTGTGCGAGCATGAACGCGGAAGAGAACGTGTCAGGCTCGGAATGAATCCGCGGCCCCGTTGGTTGCAGCCGACGGCAAGCAGTCCGTACAACCCAGGAGAGAAGCAGATGTCCGTTCAGGACGAGAAGACCAGCGTGAGCGACGGCATCATTCTGTCCGACGCCGCCGCGGCGAAGGTCAAGAGCCTGCTGGAGCAGGAAGGCCGCGAGGACCTCGCGCTGCGCGTCGCCGTCCAGCCCGGTGGCTGCTCCGGCCTGCGCTACCAGCTCTTCTTCGACGAGCGCTCGCTCGACGGCGATGTCGTGAAGGATTTCGACGGTGTGAAGGTCGTCACCGACCGGATGAGCGCCCCGTACCTGGGCGGCGCCTCCATCGACTTCGTCGACACCATCGAGAAGCAGGGCTTCACGATCGACAACCCGAACGCGACCGGCTCCTGCGCCTGCGGCGACTCGTTCCACTAGGAGTCCCGGGCTGGATGCCCAGCACCACACGCACGCCGAGGGCGGCGGATCTCACGGGATCCGCCGCCCTCGGCGTATCTGCGCCCGGCTCTGTCCAGCCCGGCTCTGTCCAGCCCGGCGGTGGATCAGTTCTGCGCCGGCCCGCCCTCGCCGGTCCCCTTCTGTACGGCCTTGCCGGTCGCGGCATCGACGACCTTGCGGTCGCCCAGCGGCTTGTCCAGGGTCACCTTCTTCTCGAAAAGCTTCGCGATCTTGATGCACACCTGGCCCGGCTTCTTCTCCTTGCCCGTGACCTGGACCTTCACCGTGCCGGGCGAGGAGGTGTCCGCGGAGGCCGAGTAGTCGCTGCACACCCCGCCCCAGAACCGTACGGTCAGCGTCCCGTCGTCGGCGCTGTAGGAATCGACGTGCACCGGAGTGCCGGCGCCGGGCTTGCCGGGCTTCCCCGGTTCCGCGGGCTGGGCCGTCGGCTCGTCGCCGCCCGTCCCCGGGCCGCCCGGCGACTCCGGCGCTGCCTGGGCGATGTACTTCTCCTGCACCGCGGGGTGGGTCACCGTGTACGTGCTCTGCCCGCCCTTCGCGCTCGGCTGCTCCACCTCGAACATCCACGACGGCACCAGCGCCTGCTGCCCCGCCACGAAGTGGATCGCCAGACCGAAGACCGCGTCGCGCACCTTCAGCGGCTTCGGCTCCTGCTGCGCCTGGTCCGGGGCCGCGCACGGCAGCGTGTGCGCCTCGCCGGGTTCGCCGCCCGGCTCCCTGCCGTCGTGCGGCACGGCCGACGCGCAGCCGCCGATGCCGACCTTGCCGCCGCCGCTCGCCTTGTTGAGCAGCTTCAGCGTGTCCGCGGCCCCGAGCACCGGATAGTCGGGGCCCTTCTTCAGCTCCGTCAGGTGGCCGCTGCCGCCGACCACCTGGCCGTCCGATCCGACCTGCAACCCGGTCTGCCAGCCGTACGAGGGCAGCTCGCCGTACACCGGATTCGCATTGACGATCCGTACGGCGCCGATGGTCCGGCTCGCGTCCAGCTTCGCCTCGCTCAGCCCGATGCCGTCCAGCACCGGCTCTGCCGCCTTCTTCGCCTTCTCCTCGGAGACCGGCCCGGCGCCGTCACCGCCGCCAGAGCCGTCCGCGCCGTCCGGGCCGTCCGGGGTGGCGCAGCCGGTCGGCCTCGATGCGGACGAGCCGTCGCCCTCCCCGTTCTGTGGCGCACTCATCGGCGGCTCGGCGCACTCGGGGCCGCCGCCCTTGCCGTACCGGACGTACGTCCATGTGCCGGGGGCCTTCTTGCTGACGTCCAGCGTCGGACCCGACGCGTCGCGGGTCAGCCCGAACTTCCAGGTGTCGTCGACCAGTCGCGGCGCTCCGGACACCCCGAGGGCCTCGGCCAGCTTCTCCGCCTGCGCGCGCGTCACCCCGTCCTGCGCGCGGTATACGGGCGCCGAGTCGGGTCCGTCGGGCAGCTCGCCCGTGGCGCGGTAGCGAGCGCCGTGCGGGTCAGGCTCACCGGGCGCGATCCCGGGGCCGTCCCCGGTCTCGCCCCGCGTGTACCCGTCCAGCTCGAGCGGCGGCGGTTCGCCCTGCCCGGCGGCCGGCGTGCCGTCCCCGCCCTCCGAAGCGGTCGAAGCCCAGTACGCGCCGCCGCCACCGGCCAGCAGCACCGCGGCCGCGACGGAGACGACGACGAGCGTCGGGCGCCGCCGCCACGGGGTCCCGTGCGTGGGACGGTCCGGGTCCGGCGTGCTCTTCGGTGTGCCGTCGGTGGGGGTCGTACCCCTGCCTTCGCCGGGGGTGCCCCCACCGCCTCCGGCAGGGGGCGTCTGGTCGCTGCTCACCGCATTGCTCCTTCGGCTCCGCCCGACAGATGCTGTCGGGTCCCTCATCCGTGGGACGCGGATTGGACGGAGCGGGGGAGCGCGTGGTTCCCGTCAGTCGCCTCAGTCGCCGTACGCCTCAGTCGCCGTACTCCGACATTCCGTCCAGCAGGTGGGCGGATGCGGGCGGGACCTCGACCCCTTGGATGCGCGAAGGCGACACGTGCTCGGCGGGGGGCGGCCCGGCGGCGGCCTCCGCCCAGCGCGGCGCCATCCGTGCGCAGTCGCCGCGGAGCTCGTCCATCGACTCCGGCTCGGCGGGGACGGGCGGGGGAGGGGAATCGGCGTGCTCGGTCATAGGCACTCCCGGTCCGGGGGAGTCCGCACAGCCGCGGACCCCGACACTCGAACCGTATGTACCCACTGAGGACCAAGAAAGACCTACTATCGGGTAGTTTTGCCAGGTCGGAACGGCGGGCCCGGAGCCGGTAGCGTGGGCGTCGCTCTCCTCACCGCTTCCCACCGCTTCGCGTCCGTCCAATCATCCCTTCACTCGCCGCAGGAGCAGATCCGTCGTGCGCATTGCTGTCACCGGCTCCATCGCCACTGACCATCTGATGACCTTTCCCGGCCGTTTCGCCGACCAGCTCGTCGCGGACCAGTTGCACACGGTCTCGTTGTCCTTCCTGGTCGACACCCTCGACGTGCGCCGGGGCGGCGTCGGGCCGAACATCTGCTACGGCATGGGGCTGCTGGGCCTGAGCCCGATCCTCGTCGGGGCCGCCGGCGAGGATTTCGCCGAGTACCGTGCGTGGCTGGACCGGCACGGGGTGGACACCGCCTCGGTCCACATCTCCGAGGTGCTGCACACGGCCCGTTTCGTCTGCACCACGGACACCGACCACAACCAGATCGCGTCCTTCTACACCGGCGCGATGAGCGAGGCCCGCAACATCGAGCTCAAGCCGGTCGCGGACCGGGTCGGCGGGCTCGACCTGGTGCTCGTGGGCGCCGACGACCCGGAGGCGATGATCCGCCACACCGAGGAGTGCCGCTCGCGCCGCATCCCCTTCGCCGCGGACCCCTCCCAGCAGCTGGCCCGTATGGAAGGTGACGACATCCGCGTCCTCGTCGACGGGGCGGCCTACCTCTTCACCAACGAGTACGAGAGCGCCCTGATCGAGTCCAAGACCGGCTGGACGGGGGAGGAGATCCTCGCCAAGGTCGGGACGCGCGTGACGACCCTCGGTGCGCGGGGCGTACGGATCGAGCGGCGCGACGAGGACCCGATCGAGGTCGGCTGCCCCGAGGAGGAGGCCAAGGCGGACCCGACCGGTGTGGGCGACGCCTTCCGCGCGGGCTTCCTGGCGGGGCTGTCGTGGGAGCTCTCGCTGGAGCGGGCGGCGCAGCTGGGCTGCATGCTGGCGACGCTGGTGATCGAGACGGTGGGGACGCAGGAGTACGAGCTGCGGCGCGGCCACTTCATGGACCGCTTCACCAAGGCCTACGGCCACGAGGCCGCCGCCGAGGTCCAGGCTCACCTGGCCTGACCCACCCAGGCGCTGCACTCCTCGGACCGGTCCGGCCTCTCCTCCGCCATCGCGGGGGAGAGGCCGGACCGGTTCTGTCGAGACGGGTCGGGTCAGGTGCGGCGGCGGACCAGATAGGCCGTGCCGCGGGGGGCCGGGCGCTCGCCCACGTACTCCTGATCCCGCATCTCGCACCAGGCAGGGAAGTCCAGCCGCGCCGCCTCGTCGTCCGAGAGGACCTCGACGATCTCGCCGATCCCGACGTCCCCGATCACCCGAGCCAGCTCGATCACCGGGACCGGGCAGCGCTTCCCGAGCGAGTCGACGGTCAGCGCGGGCTGTTCGCCCCTCTGGGCCGTGTTTCCTGCGCCCCCATCGGCTGCGGCCGCCGCCGCGCCCGCCGCCGCCTCCGACGGTGCGTCCGCCGGGGCGCCCAGCCGTTCGCGCACTCCCCGCACCGCGTCCGGCAGCACCGCGAGGAACCGTTCCACGTCCTCCTCCGCTGTCCCGGGGGGCAGCGACACCCGGACGTTGCCCTCCGACAGCACCCCCATCGCCCGGAGCACATGGCTCGGCGTGAGCGTGCTCGAGGTGCACGAGGACCCCGAGTTCACCGAGAACCCCGCCCGGTCCAGCTCGTGCAGCAATGTCTCTCCATCGACATAGAGACAGGAGAAGGTGACCAGATGCGGCAGCCGCCGCACCGGATCGCCGACGACCTCGACGTCCGGCACCAGCTCGGGCACGCGCCCCCGGATCCGGTCCACAAGACTCCGCAGCCGCTCCGCCTCGTCCGCGGCCTCCTGCTGTACGGCACGGAGCGCGGCCGCCGCCGCGACGATCGCCGGGATGTTCTCGAAGCCGGGCGAGCGCCCCGACTCCCGCTCGTCCGCCGGGCCTTGGGGAGCGAACCGCACCCCCTTGCGTACGGCGAGCAGGCCGACCCCGGGCGGTCCGCCCCATTTATGGGCACTCGCGGCGAGCAGCGACCAGTCGCCCGCGACCCGCCCCCACGCCAGCGACTGCGCCGCGTCCACCAGCAGCGGCACGCCCGCCTCCGTACACAGCCGCGCGACCTCCGCCACCGGCTGCTCCGTCCCCACCTCGTGGTTGGCCGACTGCAGACAGGCGAGTGCGGTGTCCGGCCGCAGCGCCGCCCTGTACGCCTCGGGGTCCACCCGTCCCGTACGGTCCACGCCGACCTCGCCGACCGTGCCGCCGCCCGCCCGGTGCGTCTCGGCGGCGTGCAGCACCGAGGAGTGCTCGACGGCGGACACGACCAGGTGCCGGCCGGTGCGGCGACGGCCTGCCAGGGCGCCGGCGACGCCGCTGTGCACCGCGCGCGTGCCGGAGGAGGTGAAGACCAGCTCGTCGGCGCGGCAGCCGACGGCTTCGGCGGCGGCCTCACGGGCGGCGTCGAGCAGCAGGCGCGCCCGCCGCCCCTCCCGGTACAGCCGCGCCGGGTCGGCCCACCCCTCGTCGAGCGAGGCGGTCAGCGCCTGGCGGGCGACCGGGTGCAGCGGAGCGGACGACGCGGAATCGAAGTACACCACGTATGAACGCTAACGCGGCGCTCCGTACGACCGTCGGCGCGGGCGCCGAGCGCCGGCGGCGGACGCCGCTCCCGCCGCAGGCGAGGGCGTGCCGATGGCGTGCAGGGGGCACGCGACGGGCCTGTCGAAGGGCCTGTCAGAAGGCTCGCGGAGACCTGCGTTCCACCCCTTCGGGGAGCGGCACGCCGCGTTGGGCACCCTCCCCGCGCGACCCCAAATTGCGTCCAGTAGGGTTTGGTCCGCATAAACATCCAAACCCCTGCCCGCGCCTGGGCCGGCGACCGACCAGCGTGACGGCCGCGTACCCGGCCACGCGGGCCGAGACTCTCGGGAAGGCGCTACGTGAGTCCCAACGGCTCCGACCGCTCGTCGCGGCGCCCGATGCGGCGGAAGCTGCCGCAGGCGCTGGCCGCGGGCCTGGTCCTTGCGACCGCGACCGGTTGCACATACAAGGACTTCCCCCGCCTCGGAATGCCCAGCCCCGTCACGGACGAGGCGCCGCGAATCCTCTCCCTGTGGCAGGGCTCGTGGGCGGCTGCGCTCGCCACGGGCGTGCTGGTCTGGGGCCTGATCCTGTGGGCGTGCATCTACCACCGGAGGTCGAGGACCAAGGTCGAGGTACCTCCGCAGACCCGGTACAACATGCCGATCGAGGCCCTCTACACGGTGGTCCCGATCATCATCGTCTCGGTGCTCTTCTACTTCACCGCGCGCGATGAGAGCGAGCTGCTCAAGACCTCCCAGAAGCCGGACCACATCATCAACGTCGTGGGCTACCAGTGGAGCTGGGGCTTCAACTACATCGAGAACGTGGACGGCGACGCAGCCACGCCCGCCAAGCTCCCCAAGGAGCTGGAGCCCATCGCATCGAGCAAGCGCGAAGGCATCCCCGCGGACGCCGAAGGCGTCTACGACACGGGCACGCCGGGCGAGAGGACTCCGGGCAACCCCAGCCCCGGGCCCACGCTGGTACTCCCCAAGGGGGAGAAGGTCCGGTTCATCCTGACCTCACGTGACGTCATCCACTCCTTCTGGGTGCTGCCGTTCCTCTTCAAGCAGGACGTCATCCCGGGGCAGACCAACGTCTTCGAGGTGACTCCCAACAAGGAGGGCACCTTCCGGGGCAAGTGTGCCGAGCTGTGCGGCGTCGACCACGCCCGGATGCTCTTCAACGTCAAGGTGGTCTCCCCCGAGGAGTACCGGGCGCACCTGAAGGACCTGGCCCAGCAGGGCCAGACCGGCTTCGTCAACGCCGGGGTCCCAGGCCTGGGCACGGGCAACTTCCCGGGCCAGACCGGCGTCGGCGGCGACGACGAGTCGTCCGCGCACGGCGAGTCGCACGATGCGGAGAGTGACAAGTGAGTCTCCTCAACGAACCCCAGGGTGCTGCCGACACCGAGTCCTACGAGGACGAGCTGCCGGTACGCCGCAGGCAGCCCGGCAACGTCGTGGTGACGTGGCTGACGACCACCGACCACAAGACGATCGGCACGCTCTACCTCGTCACGTCGTTCGCGTTCTTCATGATCGGCGGCGTCATGGCGCTGCTCATGCGGGCCGAACTCGCCCGTCCCGGCACGCAGATGATGTCGAACGAGCAGTTCAACCAGGCCTTCACGATGCACGGCACGGTCATGCTGCTGATGTTCGCGACGCCGCTGTTCGCCGGATTCGCGAACTGGATCATGCCGCTGCAGATCGGCGCGCCCGATGTGGCCTTCCCGCGGCTGAACATGTTCGCCTACTGGCTCTACCTGTTCGGCTCGCTCATCGCGGTCGGCGGGTTCCTCACCCCGCAGGGCGCGGCCGACTTCGGCTGGTTCGCGTACTCCCCGCTGTCGGACGCGGTCCGCTCGCCGGGCGTGGGCGCAGACATGTGGATCATGGGTCTGGCGTTCTCCGGCTTCGGCACGATCCTCGGCTCGGTCAACTTCATCACCACGATCATCTGCATGCGCGCTCCGGGCATGACGATGTTCCGGATGCCGATCTTCTGCTGGAACGTGCTGCTGACCGGTGTGCTGGTGCTCATCGCCTTCCCCGTGCTGGCGGCCGCACTGCTGGCGCTGGAGGCGGACCGGAAATTCGGGGCGCACGTCTTCGACGCGGCCAACGGCGGAGCGCTGCTGTGGCAGCACCTGTTCTGGTTCTTCGGCCATCCCGAGGTCTACATCATCGCGCTGCCGTTCTTCGGCATCATCTCCGAGGTCATTCCGGTCTTCTCGCGCAAGCCGATGTTCGGATACATCGGTCTGATCGCGGCGACCATCTCGATCGCGGGACTGTCGGTGACGGTGTGGGCCCACCACATGTACGTCACAGGCGGCGTGCTCTTGCCGTTCTTCTCCTTCATGACCTTCCTGATCGCGGTGCCGACCGGGGTGAAGTTCTTCAACTGGATCGGCACCATGTGGAAGGGAAGTCTCAGTTTCGAGACCCCGATGCTGTGGTCCGTCGGATTCCTGGTCACCTTCCTCTTCGGCGGTCTGACCGGCGTCATCCTGGCCTCGCCGCCGCTGGACTTCCACGTCTCGGACTCGTACTTCGTGGTCGCCCACTTCCACTACGTCGTCTTCGGCACGGTCGTCTTCGCGATGTTCGCCGGCTTCCATTTCTGGTGGCCGAAGTGGACCGGGAAGATGCTGGACGAGCGGCTCGGCAAGATCACGTTCTGGACGCTGTTCATCGGCTTCCACGGCACGTTCCTGGTCCAGCACTGGCTGGGCGCCGAGGGCATGCCGCGGCGCTACGCGGACTACCTCGCCGCCGACGGCTTCACGACGCTGAACACGATCTCGACGATCAGCTCGTTCCTGCTCGGCCTGTCGGTCCTGCCGTTCCTCTACAACGTCTGGAAGACCGCCAAGTACGGCAAGAAGGTCCAGGTCGACGACCCGTGGGGGTACGGCCGCTCACTGGAGTGGGCGACATCCTGCCCGCCGCCGCGGCACAACTTCCTCACCCTGCCGCGGATCCGCTCCGAATCCCCGGCGTTCGACCTGCACCACCCGGAGATCGCGGCGCTCGACGAGCTCCAGTTCCACGCGGGTGAGAAGGCGCTGGCGGGCGGCAAGGAGGCCGGGAAGTGAAGATCCAGGGACGCATGTTCATCTGGCTGGCCGTCTTCATCCTGGCCATGGCCATCGTCTACGGCGTGTGGTCGAAGGAGCCGGTCGGCACCACGGCGCTGTTCCTCGCTTTCGGCCTGTCCATCATGATCGGCTACTACCTCGCCTTCACCGCCCGCCGGGTGGACACGGGGGCGCAGGACAACAAGGAGGCGGACGTCGCCGACGACGCCGGTGAGCTGGGCTTCTTCAGCCCGCACAGCTGGCAGCCGCTCTCCCTGGGCATCGGTGGCGCGCTGGCCTTCCTGGGCATCGTCTTCGGCTGGTGGCTGCTGTACTTCTCGCTGCCGGTCATCCTCATGGGCCTGTGGGGCTGGGTCTTCGAGTACTACCGCGGCGAGAGCCGCACCCAGTAGCGCTCAGCACCGCATACCGCGTACCCGCGGGTCGGGCCCGGACAACCTCTCAGGTTGCCGGGCCCGACCCATTTGCAGGCATCCGACGCGCCGATCCGTCACATTTTTCTTATTTTGTGACCATGAGTCACACTCCTCGAATCCGGACGGCAGCGAGCTGCGCTCTGCTGATAGCCCCGCTGGCGATACTCGCCGGCGCCTGCGACGACGGTCACCCGCTGTCGGCCACGCCGTACGACGCGGCCGACCAGATAGCCCTCAGCGCGGACGAGGGCGGCAAGGTGAACCCCGACAAGCCGCTCGAGATATCCGCCAAGGGCGACGACGGACGGATAACCGACGTGACCGCCACGGACGCCGCAGGACGCTACGTGCGCGGCGAACTCTCCGCCGACGGCTCCCGCTGGCGCAGCACCTCCCCGCTGGCCGCAGGCGCCCACTACACCGTCCGGGTGAGCACCGAGGACGAAGACGGTGCCCCGGGCCGCCGGACCGTCGACTTCGACACCGAACCCGCCGACAAGCTGCTACGGGTCTCGCTCGGCCCGGACAGCGGAACGTACGGCGTGGGTCAGCCCGTCACCGCGCAGCTGAGCCACCCCGTCAAGAGCCCCGAGGACCGCGCGACCGTCGAGCGCGCGCTCAGGGTCGACTCCCAGCCCCGCGTGGACGGCGGCTGGCACTGGGTCGACGACAAGACGCTGCATTACCGTCCGGCCGAGTACTGGCCCGCCCAGACGACGATCCAGGTACGCAGCTCACTCGACGGCATCAAGGTCGGGAATCGACACGGCGGTTCGGCCAAGCCCCTCAAGCTGCGGATCGGCGACCGGGTCGAGGCCCTCACCGACGCCGGGGCGCACCAGATGACCGTCAAGCGCAACGGCAAGGTCATCCGCACCATCCCGGTGACCACGGGAAGGCCCGGCTATGACACCCGCAACGGCGTCAAGGTCGTCCTCGCCAAGGAGAGCTACGTCCGTATGACCAGCGCCAGCATCGGCGCCTCGGACTTCTACGATCTGGGCGTCTACTGGGCCACCCGCGTCACGTGGAGCGGCGAGTACGTGCACGCCGCCCCCTGGTCCGTCGGGTCGCAGGGAGCGGCCAACGTCAGCCACGGATGCACCGGCATGAGCATGGAGAACGCCAAGTGGTTCTTCGACACCGTCAAGCTCGGTGACATCGTCGAAGTCCGCAACAGCGGCGGCGAGATGATGCCCGCGTTCGACGTCGGCTTCGGTGACTGGAACGTGGACTGGGCGAACTGGCGCAAGGGCAGTGCCGTGGTCCCCGCGGGAAGCCATGTCGGCAGCAACCCCGCCGACGCGGCCCGGCTGCGGCCGGAGGTCTGACCGTAGGGCCCGGCGCGGTCAGGCCTCGATGGCCAGGCGCGTGCGCAGCAGACCGGCCAGTGCCTCCGCGAACTCCACCGGGTCGATCGGGTGCGTCACCGCGGCGTCCGCCCGGCTCCAGGTCGCCAGCCAGGCGTCCTGCGGGCGGCCGATCAGCAGCAGTACGGGCGGGCAGCGGAAGATCTCGTCCTTGATCTGCCGGGAGACGCCCATGCCGCCGGCCGGTACCGCCTCGCCGTCCAGCACGCAGACGTCGATCCCGCCCGCCTCCAGGGCCGAGAGAACGGCCGGCAGGGTCGCGCACTCCACGAACTCGACCTGCGGAAGATCGGGCGCGGGGCGCCGCCCCGTCGCCAGCCGTACCTGCTCGCGGGTGCCCGCATCGTCGCTGTAGACCAGCACCGTGGCGGTCGGCTGCATCGTTCCTCCGCGTCGTCAAGGATCGGACCGTTGGGCGGAGCCTACTCCGCCAAAGGCCCTGGGGAGGAGGGGGCTGAAGCCCTGACACACCGAACGGTACCCCCCGGAGTGAGGGCGGGATAAGCGACCGACATAATGTCGGTCGTGGCGACAGCAACGACAGTAGAAACCGGGCCCGCGCACCCGTCGGTCAATCGGCCGAACCTCACCAGCGTCGGAACCATCATCTGGCTGAGTTCCGAGCTGATGTTCTTCGCGGCCCTCTTCGCGATGTACTTCACCCTGCGATCGGTGACCGGGTCCGCGCACTGGAAGGACATGGCCGACGCCCTGAACTTCCCGTTCTCGGCGACGAACACCACGATCCTGGTGCTCTCCTCCCTCACCTGCCAGCTGGGTGTGTTCGCGGCCGAGCGCGGCGACGTGAAGAAGCTGCGCGGATGGTTCGTGATCACGTTCATCATGGGCGCGGTCTTCATCGGCGGACAGATCTTCGAGTACACCGAACTGGTCAAGCACGAGGGCCTCTCGCTCTCGTCCGACCCGTACGGCTCGGTGTTCTACCTGACCACCGGCTTCCACGGCCTGCATGTGACGGGCGGTCTGATCGCCTTCCTGCTGGTCCTGGGCAGGACGTACGCGGCCAGGAGGTTCACCCACGAACAGGCCACGGCGGCCATCGTCGTGTCCTACTACTGGCACTTCGTCGATGTCGTCTGGATCGGCCTCTTCGCCACGATCTACATGATCAAGTAACGGGCCGTCCGGAGCACCGGACCCGCGTTACCGCACAGACATACCCAAAGCATCGACGCAGAAGATCCTGACACCGGGGTAATCCGTGAAAAAGCTCTCCGCACGACGGCGCCATCCGCTGGCGGCGCTCGTCGTCCTACTCTTCGCGCTGGCGGTCACCGGGGGGCTGTACGCAGCGTTCGCGCCCGCGGACGAGGCGCAGGCGCAAGACACCGCCCAGTCACTCGCCATCGAGGAGGGCAAGAGGCTCTACCAAGTCGGCTGCGCCAGTTGCCACGGCACCGGCGGTCAGGGCTCCTCCGACGGCCCGAGTCTGGTCGGCGTCGGCTCCGCCGCCGTTGACTTCCAGGTCGGCACCGGCCGCATGCCGGCCCAGCAGCCCGGCGCCCAGGTGCCGAAGAAGAGGAAGGTCTACACGCAGGCCGAGACCGACCAGCTGGCGGCGTACATCGCCTCGCTCGGCGCCGGCCCGATCGCGCCGACCGAGGAGCAGTACGACCCCAAGGGCGCGGACATCGCGAGGGGCGGAGATCTGTTCCGCACCAACTGCGCGCAGTGCCACAACTTCACCGGCAAGGGCGGCGCCCTCACCGGTGGCAAGTACGCCCCGGAGCTCGAGGGCGTCGACTCCAAGCACATCTACGAGGCCATGCAGACCGGCCCGCAGAACATGCCGTCTTTCCCGGACTCCACGATGCCGGAGCAGGACAAGAGGGACATCATCGCGTACGTCAAGGCGACGAGTGAGGACGACTCCCCGTCTCCCGGCGGCTTCGAGCTGGGCGGGCTCGGCCCCGTCAGCGAGGGCCTCTTCGGCTGGATCTTCGGCCTGGGCGTGATGATCGCCGCCGCCATCTGGGTCGCCGCGCGGACCGCAAAGGCCAAGAAGTCATGAGTGAGACTGGATCCAACAAAGACGTGTCCGAAGAACACCTGCCGAGTGAGCAGGCATCGGCCGAGGCCGGCACGCTGGTCCCCGCGGGCGAACCGTTCGCCGACCCGGGGCTGCCGCCCCACGAGCACCGCATCCAGGACATCGACGAGCGGGCCGCCAGGCGTTCCGAGCGCACCGTCGCGCTGCTCTTCACCGTGTCCATGCTGGCCACCGCCGCCTTCATCGCCGCATACGTGACCATCGGGGTCGACGAGATCCTCTACGTGTGGCCGATCGGCCACATCAGCGCGCTCAACTTCGCGCTGGGCGTCACCCTCGGCGTGGCCCTGTTCTGCATCGGCGCGGGCGCGGTCCACTGGGCCCGCACGCTGATGTCGGATGTGGAGACCGCGGACGAACGGCACCCGATCTCGGCCCCGCCCGAGGTCAAGGCCAAGGTCATGTCGGACTTCCGGCAGGGCACCAAGGAGTCCGGCTTCGGCCGCCGCAGGCTGATCCGTAACACCATGTTCGGCGCGCTCACCCTGGTGCCGCTGTCCGGTCTGGTGCTGCTGCGCGACCTCGGCCCGCTCCCGGAGGACAAGCTCCGCCACACCCTGTGGGAACAGGGCAAGCTGCTGATCAACCAGAACACCGATGAGCCGCTGAAGCCCGAGGACGTGGTGGTCGGCTCGCTGACCTTCGCCAAGCCCGAGGGCCTGGAGGAGGACGCGCACGACTTCCAGGACCAGATCGCCAAGGCGGCCCTGATGATCGTCCGGATCCAGCCGGAGAACATCAAGGACAAGCGCACCCTCGACTGGTCGCACCAGGGGATCGTCGCGTACTCGAAGATCTGCACCCACGTCGGCTGTCCGGTGAGCCTGTACGAGCAGCAGACGCACCACGTGCTCTGCCCGTGCCACCAGTCCACCTTCGACCTCGCCGACGGCGCACGGGTCATCTTCGGCCCGGCCGGTCACGCGCTGCCCCAGCTGCGGATCGGCGTGAACAAGGACGGTTACCTCGAGGCGCGCGGCGACTTCGACGAGCCGGTCGGCCCGAGCTTCTGGGAGCGCGGATGAGTACTCCAAGGGACAAGCGCCAGGCGCCCCGCGGCGAGCGGTTGGCGGACTGGACGGACGGCCGGCTGGGCATCTACGGCCTGGCGAAGACCAATATGCGCAAGATCTTCCCGGACCACTGGTCCTTCATGCTGGGTGAGGTCGCGCTCTACAGCTTCATCATCATCATCCTGACGGGTGTGTATCTGACGCTGTTCTTCCACCCGGCGATGAACGAGGTGGAGTACCACGGCAGTTATGTGCCGCTGCAGGGTGTGCGGATGTCGGAGGCGTACGCCTCGACGCTGGACATCAGCTTCGACGTCCGGGGTGGTCTGCTGATCCGGCAGATTCACCACTGGGGTGCGCTGATCTTCATCGCGGCGATGTTCGTGCACATGATGCGGGTGTTCTTCACCGGTGCGTTCCGCAAGCCGCGTGAGATCAACTGGCTGTTCGGGTTCCTGCTGCTGGTGCTGGGCATGTTCACCGGGTTCACCGGTTACTCGCTGCCGGACGACCTGCTGTCGGGTACCGGTGTGCGGTTCATGGAGGGCGCGATTCTGTCCGTGCCGATCGTGGGCACGTACCTGTCGTTCTTCCTGTTCGGTGGGGAGTTTCCGGGGACGGATTTCGTGCCGCGGTTCTTCTCGATCCATGTGCTGCTGCTGCCGGGTCTGATGATGGGTCTGCTCGTGGCGCATCTGATCCTGGTCTTCTACCACAAGCACACGCAGTTCCCCGGGCCGGGCAAGACCGAGAAGAACGTGGTGGGTATGCCGCTGCTGCCGGTCTATATGGCCAAGGCGGGGGGCTTCTTCTTCCTGGTGTTCGGTCTGACCGCGGTGATCGCCGGTATCGCGAGCATCAACCCGATCTGGTCGCTCGGGCCCTACCGGCCCGACCAGGTCTCCACCGGCGCCCAGCCCGACTGGTACATGGGCTTCTCCGAGGGCCTGATCCGTCTGATGCCGGGCTGGGAGATCAACATCGCGGGTCACACGCTCGCGCTCGGGGTCTTCATCCCGCTGATGATCTTTCCGCTGGTGCTGGTCGCGATCGCGGTATGGCCGTTCATCGAATCCTGGGTGACCGGGGACAAGCGCGAGCACCACATCCTGGACCGCCCGCGCAACGCCCCGTTCCGTACCGCCTTCGGCGTGGCCTGGCTGAGCGTGTACTTCATCCTGCTCGTCGGTGGTGGCAACGACATCTGGGCGACCCACTTCCACCTGTCGATCAACGCGATCACCTGGTTCGGCCGGATCGGCTTCTTCGTGCTGCCGGTGCTGAGCTTCGTCGTGACCAAGCGGATTTGCCTGGGTCTGCAGCGGCGGGACCGGGACAAGGTGCTGCACGGGCGGGAGAGCGGCATCATCAAGCGGCTGCCGCACGGCGAGTTCGTCGAGGTGCACGAGCCGCTCTCGCAGGAGCAGCTGTACACGCTCACCCAGCACCAGCAGCACCAGCCGCTCGAGCTCGGCCCGGAGGTCGACGAGAACGGCGTACGGCGCAAGATCAAGCCCTCGGAGAAGCTGCGGGCGCTGTTCTCGAAGGGCTTCTACGGCTCGGACAACCAGATCCCCAAGCCGACCGCCGAGGAGTACCAGGAGATCACCAGCGGCCACGGCCATCACTGATGCCCCTGCCCGGCTGATCAGCGCTCCGAGGGCCCCGTCCGGACACCGGACGGGGCCCTCGGGCATGCGCGGCACTGGATAGGCTTGCAGCGGGCCCGGAGGACGAGGGACGACGACGAGGCCCGTCCCTGCCCAGCCCATCCCTGCCCACCCACGGACCAGGAGCGGACCATGGACGTTGTGACCCCCGGCGCGGACGACACCGGCGCGGCGGCCCGCACCTGGCCGGATGTCTTCGGCTCGCTGCTGGCGGGCAACGACCTGAGCGCCGACGACACGGCTTGGGCCATGGAGCGCATCATGCGGGGCGAGGCGACGGACGCGCAGGTCGCGGGCTTCGCGGTCGCGCTGCGTGCCAAGGGTGAGACGGTGGAGGAGGTCACGGGTCTCGTACGGACCATGTACGCCCACGCCAATGTCATCGAGGTGCCGGGGCCGAGCGTGGACATCGTCGGCACCGGAGGTGACCGGGCGAAGACCGTGAACATCTCCACGATGTCGGCGATCGTCGTCGCCGGGACGGGCGCGAAGGTCGTCAAGCACGGCAACCGCGCCGCCTCGTCGGCGAGCGGGGCCTCCGACGTACTGGAGAAGCTGGGCGTCAACCTGGACCTCTCGCCGCAGCGGGTGGTCGAGGTCGCCGAGGAGGCCGGCATCACCTTCTGCTTCGCGGTGAAGTTCCACCCCGCGCTGCGGCATGCGGCACCCGCGCGGCGCGAGCTGGGGATCGCCACCACCTTCAACTTCCTCGGGCCGCTGACCAACCCGGCGAGGGTGCGGGCCCAGGCCACCGGGGTCGCCGACGCGCGCATGGCGCCCATCATGGCGGGCGTGCTGGCCGAGCGCGGCTCCTCGGCGCTGATCTTCCGGGGGGACGACGGCCTGGACGAGCTGACGACCACCGCCACCTCGCAGGTGTGGGTGGTGCGGGACGGGACCGTACGGCAGGAGGCCTTCGACCCGCGGGACGTCGGGCTCGAGCTCGTGCCGGTCGAGGCCCTGCGCGGCGCCGACGCCTCGTACAACGCGGATGTCGCACGACGGCTCCTGGCGGGCGAGACCGGGCCCGTACGGGATGCGGTGCTGCTCAACTCGGCGGCGGCTCTGGTGGCCCTCAGGCCCGCGGACGCGCCGCTGGCGGAGCAGATCGCCGCCGGCATGAAGCGAGCCGCCGAGTCGATCGACTCCGGTGCGGCCCGCCGCACGCTGGAGCGCTGGGTCGGCGCCAGCAACGGATAGACCGCTCTTCTCGGCGACGACCTGCGGGTGCGGGGACCGGCTTGGACCGGTCCCCGCACCCGCCGGTCGTTGCAGCCGTGCGTCTGTCCCGCTATGCGGACACGGAGTTGCCCGTAAGTGATCAGCTGGCATACTGCTGCCAGGTCACGAGCGACAGCGATACGGCCCCGGCCCGCTGTCCGGCAACCCTCCGTCCGTGGCGGGGTGCCCCGGGTGATGACCAGGCCGTAGGCAGCGAGGTCTGCGGCAAGCGCGGATCCCTCGCCAGGGATCCTGGTCCTCGAGGGAGTTCTTCCGTGAATCAGCGAATGCGCTAGGGCCCACGGCCCGTTTCTCACAGGCTCCGTGCGGTGACGTCCGTACGTCGAGGCACATTCCGTGCGCTCCGCACTCGGTGCGAGGCGTGATGCGTGCGTTCTTCTCAGCCATTTCGCCGTCCCTTCGGGAGATTCCGTCATGTCCGTGCGCCCTGCTGCCGCTACCACCGCCGCCCATGCCGCCCATGCCGCCCATGCCGCCGATGCCGCCGATGCCGACTGTGGCGCGCCCGGCGCGGGCGCTCCGCTGCCCGTGCTCGGGCGGGACGTCCTCGTCCCGCTGGTCACGGGCGGCGAAGTGACGTACGCCGCCCTCGACTACGCGGCGAGCGCGCCCGCCCTGCAGCGCGTCTGGGACGACGTGGCCGCATACGCGCCGTACTACGGCAGCGTCCACCGCGGTGCCGGATATCTCTCGCAGCTGTCCACCGACCTCTTCGAGAACAGCCGGGCCGCGGTCGCCGAGTTCCTCGGCTGCCGCGAGGGGGACCAGGTCGTCTTCACCCGCTCGACGACCGACTCCCTCAACCTGCTGGCCTCCGTACTCCCGAAGAACACCCGGGTGTTCGTCTTCGAGACCGAACACCACGCCTCGCTCCTGCCCTGGCAGCAGGCCCCGGGCGTCGAGGCCGACTTCCTCGACGCGCCGCGCACACCCCGCGAGGCCGTGGAGACCCTCGAGCGGACCCTCGCCGAACGCGAGCCGTACGGCCCGGCGCTGGTGTGCGTCACGGGCGCGTCCAATGTCACCGGCGAGCTGTGGCCCGTACGGGAGCTGGCCGCCGCCGCTCATGCCCACGGTGCGCGCATCGTGCTCGACGCGGCGCAGCTGGCTCCCCACCACCCCGTGGACATCGCGGAGTTGGACGTGGACTGGGTGGCCTTCTCCGGGCACAAGCTGTACGCACCCTTCGGCTCCGGTGTGCTCGCCGGGCGCGCAGACTGGCTGCAGGGCGCCGAGCCGTACCTTGCGGGCGGGGGCGCCAGCCGCAAGGTCACGCGGCGCACGGACGGCGGCGTCGACGTGGAGTGGCACACCACGGCGGCGCGGCACGAGGCCGGTTCGCCCAATGTCATCGGCGTCTATGCCATCGCCGCGGCCTGCAAGGCGCTCACGGAGGAGGGCTTCGAGGCGCTCGTCGCCCGCGAGCAGCGGCTCGTCGCCCGGGTGCGCGAGGGCCTGGCGGACGTCCCCGAGGTGAAGGTCCTGTCGCTGTTCGGCGACGAAGCGCCCCGGGTCGGCGTCATCTCCTTCGTGGTCGAGGGCTGGAACAGTTCACACTTCGCCGCCGCGCTCTCGGCCGAGTACGGCATCGGTGTGCGGGACGGGCTCTTCTGCGCCCACCCGCTCGTCAGGACTCTGCTCGGCGGCCGGTCCGACGAGCCGGGCGAGTGCGGTACCCCGGAAGCCGCGCCGGGGGAGAGGTCCCTGAACGCGATCCGGGTGAGCTTCGGCGCGGGGACCCCGGACGAGCACATCGAGCGCTTCATCCGCGCCGTGAAGGAGCTAGTCCGCGACGGCGCCCGGTGGAACTACCGTACTGAGGACGGTCGTTGCGTCCCGGACCGCGACGCGTAGCGCCTCCGGCGGTCTTCGCAGGAAGACGGTTGCGGCTGTTTCGGCACCACCGGTCCGCGTCCCGGTGGTTCCTCGCCGCTGCGGCGGGAATGAATGGCGCGCCTGCGGCGCGACCGTTCGCATGCCGCGCCGCGCGCTCGGCGCATCCGCAGGCGGCGGCGCTGGGCCCGACCACGGCGAGAAGGAACAATCCGCCGCCGCGGCGGGTGACCACCCGGGCGCGGACCGGCGGTGCCGAAACAGCGGACCGGCGGTGCCAGAACAGCCGCAACCGTCATTTCGAAGGCCGGCCGGGAGGGCGCTACGCGTCGAGGCCGATCGCGAAGGCCGCCTCCAGGTCGTGCTGGGAGTACGTACGGAAGGCCACATGCGTGTCGGTGGCCTCCACACCCGGGATCTTGCTGATCTTCCCGGGGATGACATCCGCGAGGTCGTCGTGCTGGGCCACCCGGACCATGGCCACCAGGTCGTACGTCCCCGTGACCGAGTAGACCTCGCTCACGCTCTCCAGGGCGGCGATCGTCTCGGCGATCTCGGGGATCCGGTCCACGCTGGTCTTGATGAGCACGATCGCGGTGATCACGGCTGGCTGTCTCCCTCGGTCGCCCTGGCTGCGCTGCTCACTCTAGCCCCAGGCCCCCCGGCCCCACGCCTCCAAGCCCCACGCCTCCACCGCCCACTCCGGCCGCCCCCCTCACCGCCCCGATAGCGCGCCCACGCGTAGAAGAAGCCGAGACAGAAGCCGACCAGGTGCGCCAGATAGGCCACCCCGGGCCGGGTCGCGGGGGTGCGCGCGGCGAGCCACTGGAGCACGAACCAGAAGATCAGCACCATCCATGCGGGGAAGCGCAGCGGGAGGAAGAAGAGGAACGGGAAGAGACTGGTCACTCTGGCCGTCGGCAGCACGTAGAGGAAGGCGCCCAGCACCCCCGAGATCGCGCCGGAGGCTCCGACCAGGGTCTGAACGGAGCCCGGGTGGGCCGCCGCGAACGCGACCAGTGCCAGATACCCGGTCGCGAGGTAGAAGAGCGCGAACTCGACCCTCCCCATCCGCTCCTCCGCCATCCCGCCGAAGACGAACAGGAAGAGCAGGTTGCCCAGCAGGTGCAGCCAGCTGCCGTGGACGAAGAGCGCGGTCAGCGGGGTGAGAAAAGCCCGGGGGGAGCCCGCGAGCAGATCGTCCGGGATGACGCCCCACCGCTCGAAATGGGCGGCCTGCGCCGCCAGCAGCTCGGTGCCTGTGCCGTACGCCGGACTGAGGCCGGAGGCCGGCCCCGCGGCGAAGATCAGGAAGCACAGGCCGATCAGGGTGTAGGTCACCAGCGGCCTGTACGAGGACACCCGGGACCCTCGACCTGCCCCCGTCCCCGTCCCCGTCCCCGCCTCCGTCCCTGCCCCCGGCCCTGCTCCCGCCGCCGTCCTTGGCCGCGTCCCCGGCCTTGCCCTCGCGATCACCTTACGGATCATGAACAGAGCATGGCGTAACCGGACCAACCTGCCCAGAGTGCCCCGCCGTGCCACCGTTGGCCGCCCGGCCCCGGCACCGCCTCCCTGCCAGGTCGTAGGGTTACGGAAAACACCCGGAAACCAAGAACCCACAAGGACGGCACCATGGGCGTTCCCCAGACGACGGCCGACACCCGATGGCGCTGCACCCTGTGCGGCAACCTGACGCGTTTCGACGTGACTCGTACGACCAAGGCTGTCGAGTACGTCCACCTCGACCTCGCCGGAGAGCCGAAGGTCGAGGAGCGCGACGTCGTCAGTGAGACCATCGAATCGGTGCGCTGCCGCTGGTGCAACGCGGTGGACCAGATCGAGCTGGTGGACCGCCCGGGCGCGAGCGCCTGAGAACGTCAGGGGTGACAGGTGGTGGAGCGTAGCGAAGGCCGCGCCGGAGAGGCCGCAGAGGCCGCCGGTGCCGCCGAGGTGCTCGACCACCCCCTGCCCGAGGGCGTACGGCGGAGGGTGATCGCGCTCGTCGCGGATGCCTTCGGCGGCCTCACCATGGCGGAACTCCCGCCCCAGTTGCGGCAGTACGCCCGCTTCACCCCCACCCGGCGGGCCAAGTTCGCGGGCAACGCGATGGCGGCGGCGCTGGAGAGCCACACCCTCTTCCGGCAGCGGATCGGCGAGCGGGTCCGCGAGGCGCAGCCGGAGCTCGCCGAGGCCCTGGACGCGGGTTCGCCGCCCGCCGCCGCTGATCCGCTGGACGTGGCGGCCGCGGCGTACGTGCTGCGCCCGGTCGGCTGGGTCAAGCTGGTCGCCGCCGCGGGCGAGGAGGCGCAGCGCGCGCAGGCCGAGCGGGCCGAGGAGGACGCGGCGCGCGAGTTGCAGCGGCTGCGCGCCGAGCTGACCGAGGCGCGCTCGGCGGCCCGCGGCGAGACCGAGCGGATGCGTACGGAGCTGGAGGCGGCCCGCAAGGAGGCCGACCGGCTGCACCGCAAGCTGCGCAGCGCGGAGAACGACGTTCGGCGCGGCGAGGCGGCGCTGCGGAAGGCCGCGGCCCAGCTGGACGCCGTACGGGACGCCGCCGCGGCGGAGAAGGGCGCAGCCGAGACCGAGGCGCGGCGGCTGCGGGCGCGTCTCTCCGAGACGGAGGCGGCGCTCGAGGCGAGCCGCCGGGCCGCACGGGAGGGCCGCAGCGTCGAGGACATGCGGGTGCGGCTGCTGCTGGACACGGTGCTGGACGCGGCGCAGGGGCTGCGGCGCGAGCTGGCGCTGCCGCCCGCCTCGATGCACCCCGCCGACACCGTGGACGCGGTCGAGCCGGGCCGGATGACGCCGAAGGACATCGCCAGCCGCGCACTGTCGGAGACCGACCCGGCGCTGCTCGACCAGCTGCTCGCGCTGCCCCAGGCCCATCTGGTGGTGGACGGCTACAACGTCACCAAGACCGGCTATCCGACGATGCCGCTGGAGAAGCAGCGGCTGCGGCTGCTGGGCGGGCTCGCGGTGCTCGCGGCCCAGACCGGCGCCGAGATGACGTGTGTCTTCGACGGAGCGGAACTGGCGGCGCCGGTACTGCTCGCGCCACCGCGCGGAGTTCGGGTGCTGTTCAGCAAACCGGGGCAAACCGCCGATGAGTTGATCCGCAGGCTCGTACGGGCGGAGCCGCCCGGCCGGCCGGTCGTGGTGGTCTCCACCGACCGGGAGGTGGCGGACGGGGTGGCGCGCGCGGGCGCCCGCCCGGTCGCGTCCGCTCTGCTGCTGAAGCGGCTTTCGCGCACCTGAGTAACTCCTGAGCTCATTGCCCGAATTGACCCCAGCGGTGCGTCAGGTGCTCGCTACTGCCAGTGTGATCTGTGTAAAGAATGCACTGCGTGACGGACTTTTTTCCGATGAGGATTTGAACCGATCACAGGAAGGTCACTAAGGTCTGGGCTCGACCCTCCGCGCGGTTGATCGTCCATCCGGGATGTCAGCGGAGGAACCGCCGAGTCCGGGGCCGCTCAACCCCCCAACACCACCCGGCAGGCGGCTGAGGAAGAAGGAGCTCGCCCCCGTGGCGTCCCACCGTCGACCCAAGCAGCCAAGCCGCACCCGCGTGTCCGTGCTCACCGCGACCGCCGCCGCAGCTGTCGCGCTCACCTCCCAGGCCGCGCAGGCCGACCCGAAGCCGACCAAGAGCGAGGTCAAGGCCAAGGTCGACAAGCTCTACGAGGAGGCGGAGCACGCCACCGAGAAGTTCAACGGGGCCAAGGAGAAGCAGGACCAGCTCGAGGAGCAGGTCGGCGAGCTGCAGGACAAGGTGGCCCGCGGCCAGGACGAGCTCAATGAGCTGCGCAACGGCCTGGGTTCGATGGCCACGGCGCAGTACCGCACCGGCGGCATCGACCCGTCCGTGCAACTGCTCCTGTCCTCCGACCCGGACAGCTACCTCGACAAGGCGTCCACCCTCGACCAGCTGAGCACCAAGCAGGCCGAGGCGCTTCGCAAGATCGCGGACAAGCAGCGCTCGCTCCAGCAGCAGCGCCAGGAGGCCGCCGAGAAGCTCGACGAGCTCGCCGAGACCCGTAAGGCACTCGGTGACAAGAAGAAGGAGATCCAGGGCAAGCTCTCCAAGGCCCAGTCTCTCCTCAACTCCCTGACGGCCAAGGAGCGCGCGGCTCTCGCGGCCGCGGAGGCCGAGCGCGCCAACCGCGCGAGCCAGCGCGCGGACCTCGGGAGTGACGCCTCCGCCTCGCAGCGCGCCGCCGCCGCCTTCAGTGCCGCCAAGTCCAAGATCGGCTCCCCGTACGTCTGGGGCGCCACGGGCCCGAACTCCTTCGACTGCTCCGGCCTCACCTCGTGGGCCTACTCGCAGGCCGGTGTCTCCATACCCCGGACCTCGCAGTCCCAGGCCAACATCGGCACCCGGCTCGGGCAGGGCGAGCTCTCCCCCGGCGACCTCGTGTTCTTCTACGGCGACCTGCACCACGTCGGCCTCTACGCGGGCAACGGCCAGATCCTGCACGCCCCCAAGCCCGGTGCCACCGTGCGCTACGAGTCGATCAACAACATGCCGTTCCAGTTCGGCGTCCGCGTCTGACGACCGGACACCGGGCCCCGTAAACCCCGGCATACCGCCCATCCGGGGGAATTGCGGCACCTCCCGCGCCTTCACGCCCCGCCAGTGACCTGCGTCTCCGGCGGGGCGTCACTTTTCGTACGCCCCAACCGCTTTGGACGCTCCGCGATCATGCGGATACTCTCTGCCCGCAGTCGTCGGTCCCAGTTGAAGCCCACCGGGCGGCGGGGCCCACCAGCGGAAGGGAGTGCGGCCTCCAGTGGCGTCCCATCGCCGTCCCCCACGGTCCGGCTTCGACCGGACGACCCGGGTCTCCGTCCTGTCCGCCGCCGCGGCCACGGCCGCGGCCGCGCTCTCCGCGGCATCCGCCGACGCGGACCCGCGCGACACCCCGACCGACGTGAAGTCGAAGGCGGACCGGCTGTACGAGGAGGCGGAGCGGGCCACCGAGCGGTTCAACGCGGCGAACGAGCACCACGACCTGCTGCGCGGGCAGGTCGAGCGGCTCCGTGACCGGGTGGCCCGCGGCCAGGAGCGGGTCAACCGCATGCGCGACGGACTCGCCACCCTCGCCGGAGCCCAGTACCGCTCCGGCGGCCTCGACCCCGCCCTCGCCCTGCTCCTCTCCTCCGACCCGGAGGGCTATCTCGACAAGGCGTCCACGCTCGACCGGATCGGCAACCGCCAGGCCGGGCGGCTGCGCGCCCTCCAGGAGGCTCAGCGCTCCCTGCGGCAGCAGCAGGAGGAGGCCAGGCGGACCCTCGCCGAACTCGCGCGCAGCCGCGCCGACCTCGCCCGCCGCAAGAAGACCGTGGAGCGCAGGCTCGCCGGCGCGCGAGACATGCTCAACTCCCTGACCCCCGAGCAGCGGGCGGCGTATACGAGGGCCTCGCGGTCCGGCGGGCGCGCCGACGCGGCCCTGGCCGGGCTCTGGGACGACCTGGCGCCCTCGTCCTCGCGGTCCGCGGCGGCGGTGGCGGCCGCCCGGCGCGCGGTCGGCTCCCCGTACGTCTGGGGCATGGCCGGGCCCGGCGGCTTCGACTGCTCGGGCCTGACCTACTGGTCGTACGCCCAGGCCGGGGTGGCCATCCCGCGCACCTCGCAGGGGCAGCGCCACGCCGGGAGGCAGGTGCCGCTGAGCCAGGCCCGGCCCGGGGACCTGGTCACCTACCGCTCCGACGCCAGCCATGTCGGTATGTACGTGGGCAACGGCCAGGTCGTGCACGCGCCTTACCCGGGCGCGCGGGTGCGCTACGACCCGGTGGGCATGATCCCCGGCGCCACGGTGACCCGCATCTGACCGCTCCCGGCCCCGGTGCGTATCGCGTCCGGTCCGTATGGCGTCCGGTCCGTATCGCGTCCGATCCGTATCCGGTCCTGTCTTCATTCGGTCCGGCCCGTATCCGGTCCTGCCCCGCGGGGCTCGTACGATCGACGGCGTGGCTGGGCGTGCGGGCGGGGTGAGCGGAGTGAGCGGGGCGAGGCGGCGGGCCGTGCTGTGTCTGGCGCTGGTCCTCGCTCTGCTCTGCGGTACGGCAGCCCTCGCCGGCTGTGGCCGTACCGGCGGGCCCTCCACCGGCTCCGGCACCACCGGCCTGGCCATCCAGCGGATGCTGGACCGGCGGGCGGACGCGCTCCTGGACCGCGACGCGGAGGGCTTCCTCGCCGCCGCCGACCCCCGTGCGACCGGCTACCGCGACGAGCAGCTCAGGGTCTTCCGGAACCTCGCCGACGTGCCGCTCGGCGGCTGGCAGTACCGGCTGGTCCGCACCGGCGGATTCGAGCCCGCGGCGGGCGAGGGGCGCCGGATCGCCGCCGAAGTCCGGCTGCGCTACCGCCTCGAGGGCTACGACACCACGCCCGTGGAGTCGGTCCAGCGGCTGACCGTCACTCAGCGGGACGGCCGCTGGTACGTCGCCGCCGAGGATCCGCGCTCCCCTGACGGCACCGTCGCGGCCCGCCAGCTGTGGGACCAGGGCGAGGTCGCGGTCGTCCGCGGCAGCCGCAGCCTGGTGCTCGGAACCGGCCAGGACGTGCGGCGGCTGCGGGAGATCGCACGGACCGCGGACCGGGCCGTGCCGGCCGTGGACGACGCCTGGCGGGGCCGCTGGGCCGGGCGTGTGGTGGTGTTCGTACCAGGGTCGCTCAAGGGGATGGGCGAGCTGCTGGGCGCGCCCGCGGCCGGGTACCGGGGGATCGCGGCGGTCACCACGGGGGAGGCGGGCGGAGCCGGGCGCGTGCCCGCGGACCGCGTGATCGTCAACCCCGAGGCGTACGGCGTTCTCGGTGAGACGGGGCGGCGCGTAGTGCTGACGCACGAGACGGCACACGTGGCGACGAGGGCCGCCACCTCGTCGGCCACCCCGCTGTGGCTGTCCGAGGGCTTCGCCGACTGGGCCGGATACCGCGGAACGGGCCGTACGGCTCGGGAGATCGCGTCCGAGCTGAGCCGCGAGGCGGCGGCGGGACGGCTGCCCCGGGAACTGCCGCGCGACGCGGACTTCGGCTTCGGCGGCGGCGGGAACCGGCTGGCGGTGGCGTACGAAGGGGGCTGGCTGGCCTGCCGTATGGTCGCCGATCGGTGGGGCGAGGCCCGGCTCAGGCAGCTCTACCGGGCCGCCGGCGCGCAGGAGGCGCGCGACGGCGCGGCGGATCGCGCTCTGCGCGAGGTGCTGGGCGTCGGCCTGGGCGAGTTCACGGCTCGGTGGCGTGCCTACGCCGCCGAGCAGCTGGGTTCTGTGAGCTGACGCGGTTTGTGGGCATGCGTTCCGCGCGGCGGAACGGGTGGGCACAAACCGGCCACCGGCCTGAAGCCGCGAACGAAACGGGAACTTCGCGGGCCGTGCGCCCCCGAAGTGTTCGTTCTCCCCAGCTACTGCTGGGAGGTGCCCCCAGCCCTGCGGGGACGCCCCAGCAGGGTGAGGCGCCGTCGCCGTGTGCGGGTCGGGTGTGCCCACCCGTTCCGCCCCAGCGGAACGACTGCCCACACCTTTGAGGGGCGTCAATGGGGCAGCCGCTCCGAGGACGCGCCCGGGGACGGGCGCGGGACTTCCGCCTCCGCGGCGGCTGCGGCGCGGCGCGGGGCCGTCACCGTGTCGTGCCAGAGGCGGCGGCAGGACACCAGGGTCGCGGCGGCCAGCAGCCCGTTGCGGAGCGCCAGCAGCGCGACGCCGAACGGGGTGCTCGCCACCACGTCCGCGAACCGGATGGGGAACTCCAGCAGCGTGGCCGCCGTCGCCGCGAGGACGAGTACGGCCGGAAGCACCTGTCGGCTGCCCCGCAGCGTCAGGCACACCGCTGCGAGACACAGCAGCCAGACCATGTACTGCGGGCTGAGGACCCGGCTCGTCGTCGTGAAGAGCAGCACGGCAGCGAACGCCGCGTCGCAGGGCGTGCCCGGTCCGAACTCCGCGGCCCGCACCCGCCACAGCAGCAGCCAGCCGACGGCGAGGGCGCTCAGGGCGAGCGCGACCCGGCTCACCTCGGTCACGTACGGGCCGATGAACTCCATCGAGCCGTAGTTGAGGACCACCTGGCCCTCCCAGCCGAAGTGCCGCGCCCCGTGGAAGACCAGCGCGCCCAGGGACTCGACCTCCGTCCCGCGGTCGCGCTGCGCCGTGAGGAAGGCGTGAGCGCCCGGCATCCCCGCGGCGAAGAGCGTGGCGGCGGTGGCGGCCGTGACCGCGCCGGCGGTCCAGCACGCGCGCGTGGAGCGGCCGCGCGGGGTGCCCACCAGAAGCAGAGCCGGCCAGACCTTCAGGAGCGCGCCGAAGGCCGCGAGCATCCCTGCCGCGCGCGGGCGGCGCCGCAGCACCAGCAGCGCGGCCACCGCCACCACCGCCACCATCACGTCGTAACGGGCGTACGCGGTGGGGCCCAGCAGGGGCACTCCGGCCACCCAGACCCAGGCGCCGGTGAGTTGCCGCCCCGGAGCCCGGCCGGCCCGCAGCAGCAGCACGAGGACCGCCGCGTCGGCCAGCCACGCCAGGACGTAGAAGGCCGAGGGGTAGTCGAGAAAGGGCAGCAGGCCGGGGGAGAGGACCGGCAGGGCAGCCGCGGGCGGGTACTGCCAGGCCACGTCGTCCACCGGAAAGGCGCCGGCGCTGAGCACCTCGTACCAGCCCTGGTAGATCACCGAGATGTCGCTGGTGACGTCGGGACCCGGCAGCACCAGCACCTTGAACACGCACAGCAGTAGCACCGCCCGGGTCACCGCCCAGACAGCGACCGCCAGGACGAGGGACCGCCGCGCGCCCGGAGTCACCGTCGTCCGCTCCATGGTGGCCTGGTCCATGGTGCCCTCGTCCCGTTCTGTCGCGATCTGCCGTGCTCGTGCTGCATCATGGCGTACGACCCGGGCCGCGGGCGGGCGACCCGCGGTGACCCGCTACTGTCGGCAGGCGATGGACAAGACCCTGATCGTGACGAACGACTTTCCGCCCCGGCCGGGCGGCATCCAGGCGTTCCTGCACAACATCGCGCTGCACCTCGACCCGGCGCAGATCGTCGTCTACGCCTCCACCTGGAAGCGGGACCAGGAGGGCCTCGAGGCCACCGCGCGCTTCGACGCCGAGCAGCCCTTCACGGTGGTGCGTGACCGCACGACCATGCTGCTGCCCACCCCGCGGGTGACCAGGCGCGCGACGGAGCTGCTGCGCGAGCACGGCTGCTCCGCGGTCTGGTTCGGGGCCGCGGCACCGCTCGGGCTGATGGCCCCGGCGCTGCGCAGGGCGGGCGCGCGGCGGCTGGTCGCGACCACGCACGGGCACGAGGCCGGGTGGGCGCAGCTGCCCGGCTCGCGGCAGCTGCTGCGGCGGATCGGCGAGGGCACGGACACCATCACGTATCTGGGCGAGTACACCCGCTCGCGGATCGCCGCGGCCCTCACGCCGCAGGCCGCCGGGCGGATGGTCCAACTCCCGCCCGGTGTCGACGAGAAGACCTTCCACCCCGCGTCGGGTGGCGAGGAGGTACGGGCCGGGCTCGGGCTCGCCGACCGCCCGGTCGTCGTCTGTGTCTCGCGGCTCGTGCCGCGCAAGGGGCAGGACACCCTGATCCAGGCGATGCCACGCATTCTCGCGGCGGTTCCGGACGCCGTCCTGCTCGTCGTCGGCGGCGGGCCGTACCGCCGGGACCTGGAGAAGCTGGCCGCCGCGACGGGCGTGGCCGGATCCGTACGCTTCACCGGCGCGGTCCCATGGGAGGAGTTGCCCGCGCACTTCGGTGCGGGGGACGTCTTCGCGATGCCGTGCCGTACCCGCCGCGGCGGTCTCGACGTCGAGGGCCTGGGCATCGTTTACCTGGAGGCGTCGGCGACCGGGCTGCCAGTCGTGGCCGGTGACTCGGGAGGCGCGCCGGACGCGGTGCTCGACGGCGAGACGGGGTGGGTGGTGCGGGGCGGTTCGGCCGACGACGCGGCCGAGCGGATCGTCGCGCTCCTCCAGGACCCCGGACTGCGCCGCCGCATGGGCGAGCGCGGCCGCGCGTGGGTCGAGGAGCGCTGGCGCTGGGACCTGCTCGCGGACCGGCTCGCCGTGCTCCTGTAGTCCGTACCGCTCCTTTGGACCGTACCGCCCCGCCTCTTCGGCGCGGAGATGTCCCATCCCTCCGCCCTTGAAAGGACGGAGGGATGGGACGACCTCCGGTCAGGACGCGTAGATCGCCTCGATCTCGTCCGCGTAGTCCTTCGCCACCACGTTCCGCTTGAGCTTCAGCGACGGCGTGATGTGGCCGGACTCCTCCGTGAACTGGGCGGGCAGGACACGGAACTTGCGCACCGACTCCGCCTTCGACACCGCCGCGTTGCCGTCGTCCACCGCCTGCTGCACCGCGGCCAGCAGATCCGGGTCGGTCCGCAGCTCGGCGACCGTCGCCCCGGCGGGCTTCCCGTGCTCCTCCGCCCAGCGCGGCAGGAACTCCTCGTCCAGCGTGACCAGCGCGCCCACGAACGGCCGCCCGTCGCCGACCACGATGCACTCGGCGATCAGCGCGTGCGCCCGGATCCGGTCCTCGATCACGGCCGGGGCGACGTTCTTGCCGCCCGCGGTCACGATGATCTCCTTCTTACGGCCGGTGATCGCGAGGTAGCCGTCCTCGTCGAGCGTGCCGATGTCGCCGGTGTGGAACCAGCCGTCGGACAGCGACTCGGCGGTCGCGGCGTCGTTGTTCCAGTAGCCCGTGAAGAGGTGCTCGCCGTGCAGCAGCACCTCGCCGTCGTCGGCGATCCGTACCACCGAGCCCGGCAGCGGCTGGCCCACCGTGCCGATCTTCTGCCGGTCCCACGGGTTGAAGGCGCTCGCGGCACAGGACTCGGTCAGTCCGTATCCCTCGAGCACCGTGAAGCCGATGCCCCGGTAGAAGTGGCCGAGGCGCTCGCCGAGCGGGGCACCGCCCGAGATGGCGTGCGCGGCCCGGCCGCCGAGCACCGCCCGCAGCTTGCTGTAGACCAGCCGGTCGAAGACCTTGTGCTTGAACTTCAGGCCGAGCGTTGGTCCGGCCGGGGTGTCCAGGGCGCGGCTGTACTCGATGGCGGTGTCCGCCGCCTTGTCGAAGATCTTGCCCTTGCCGTCGGCCTGCGCTTTGGCGCGGGCCGAGTTGTAGACCTTCTCGAAGACGCGCGGTACGCCGAGCACCATCGTCGGCCGGAAGGCGGCGAGTTCGTCGGTGAGGTTCTTGATGTCGGCGACGTGCCCGATCTTGATCGGCGCCAGGGCGCACGCCACCTCGACCAGCCGCCCGAAGACGTGCGCGACCGGGAGGAAGAGCAGTACGGACGAGTCGCCGGTGCGGAACAGCGGGCGCAGCCGCTCGACCACGTTGCCGCACTCGGCGAAGAAGTTGCGGTGGGTCAGCACGCAGCCCTTGGGGCGGCCTGTGGTGCCCGAGGTGTAGACGATCGTCGCGGGGGAGTCGGCGTTCGCCAGCGCGCTGCGCTCGTCGACCTCGGCGTCGGAGATGCCCGCGCCCTCGGTGCGCAGCCGCTCGACGCCACCGCTCTCGATCTGCCAGACATTCTTCAGATCGGGCAGCCGGTCGCGCACCGACTCGATCGCCGCTTCGTGGCCCGCGGTCTCGGCCAGACAGCCGACCGCGCCCGAGTCGCCGAGAATCCAGGCGATCTGCTCCGGCGAACTGGTCTCGTACACCGGCACGGTGACCGCCCCGGCGCTCCACACGGCGAAGTCCAGCAGCGTCCACTCGTAGCGGGTGCGCGACATCAGGCCCACCCGGTCGCCGGGCTGCACACCGGCCGCGATCAGGCCTCTGGCGGCCTCGCGGACCTCGGCCAGGAAGGCGGTGGCAGTCACGTCCTCCCAGCGGTCGCCTCGCTTGCGGGCGACGACCGGGACGTCGGGATGCTGCGCGGCATTGCGGCGGATCAGGTCCGTCAGGTTGCCGTCCGCGGGGACCTCATACAGGGCCGGAAGGCTGAACTCGCGCAAGACTGCTGCTCCTCTTAGCCGCCGGCGCCACGTCGTTGTGGGGTGCTGCGCCGGCTGCGGTCCATGGTGGGCAGGGGGGTGGACGGCCCGGACGTTACCCATCGGTATGTAGTTCCCGATAGGGGTTTCCGGCCAGATGTTTCATGCGTCACATACCGCGGTGGGTGGCTCGGGCAGGGTAGTCCAGGCCAATGGTGACGCGGAAGTAACCGCAGGTGGGGGCGGTCTCCCCGGCGCGTCTGCGCACGGCGTAGGGTCTGGCCATGCGAGTCCATGTGGTGAGCGACGTGCACGGGAACAGCCGTGACCTCGCCAGGGCGGGGGACGGCGCCGACGCCCTGGTCTGCCTCGGTGACCTGGTGCTCTTCCTCGACTACGCCGACCACTCGCGCGGCATCTTCCCCGCCCTCTTCGGAGTCGAGAACGCCGATCGCATCGTCGAGCTGCGCACCGCCCGGCGCTTCGAGGAGGCCCGCGAGTTCGGTGCCCGCCTGTGGGCCGGCATAGCCGCCCGTGCCTCGGGGGAGGGGGACTTCGACCGCGCGAAAGCCATCGAAACGGCGGTCCGCAAACAGTACGCAGAACTGTTCGCCGCCTTCCCGCAACCGACGTATGCCACCTACGGCAATGTCGATATCCCGCACCTATGGCCCGAGTACGCGCGCCCCGGGACCACCGTCCTCGACGGCGAGCGGGCGGAGATCGGCGGCCGCGTCTTCGGTTTCGTCGGCGGCGGGCTCCACTCGCCGATGCGCACCCCGTACGAGATCGACGACGACACGTACGCCGAGAAGATCGCCGCGCTCGGGGCGGTGGACGTCCTCTGCACGCACATCCCGCCCGATGTCCCCGAGCTCTGCTACGACACGGTGGCGCGGCGCTTCGAACGCGGCAGCTCCGCGCTGCTGGACGCGATCCGCACGACCCGGCCGCGCTACGCCCTGTTCGGGCACGTCCACCAGCCGCTGGCCCGCCGGATGCGGATCGGGTCCACCGAGTGCGTGAACGTGGGTCACTTCGCCGCGACGGGAAGGCCGTGGGCCCTCGAGTGGTGAAGGCCGTGGGCCCTCGAGTGGGAACGGCCGGAAATGGTGACGGAGGGTGTGCTCCGTGCTCCGACCTGCGCGCGGTAGCCTTCACCGGCAGGCAACCGGCAGGCAGACAGGCCGCGGACCGGACCGTAGTGGAGGAGCCCCCGCGATGGCGGAACACACGAGCTCGAGCATCACGATCGACGCGGCACCCGCCGAGGTGATGTCGGTCATCGCCGACTTCGACCGCTATCCCGAGTGGACGGGCGAGGTCAAGGAGGCCGAGGTCCTGTCCAAGGACGCGCAGGGGCGGGCTGAGCAGGTCCGGCTGCTGCTCGACGCCGGTGCGATCAAGGACGACCACACGCTGGCGTACACCTGGACCGGCGAGAACGACGTGAGCTGGTCCCTGGTCAAGTCCCAGATGCTGCGCGCCCTCGACGGCTCCTACAGCCTGGCGCCGGTGGCGGGCGGCGCCCGTACCGAGGTCACGTACCAGCTGACCGTGGACGTCAAGATCCCGATGCTGGGCATGATCAAGCGCAAGGCGGAGAAGGTCATCATCGACCGGGCGCTGGCGGGTCTGAAGAAGCGGGTCGAGAGCGAGACCCAGGCCTGAGCGTGCGGACGGTACTGGTCACCGGGGCGGGCGGTGCCGGGCGCACCACGGTCGCAGCGGCGACCGCCCTCGCCACGGCCCGCGGCGGCCGCCGCACGCTGCTGCTCACCACCGACCGCCTCGGCACGCTGGAGGCCGCCCTCGGCCTGCCCGCGCCGCGGCCGCGGCGCGGGGCCAGTGGCCGTATCCCCGCGCAGCCGCGCGACCTCGCGGACCGGCGCCCGGGTGCGGCCATACCGCCCGCGCCCTGGACCCCACCGGTCGAGGCGGCGCCGGGGCTGTGGGCCGCCCGTATCGACTCCGGTGAGCACTTCCGCACCGAACTCCTCGCGCTCCAGCAGCGCTGCTCCGCCGCACTCGACCTGCTCGGCGCCCGCCCCCTGGACCGCGATGAGCTCACCGAGCTTCCCGGCGCCCCGCAACTCGCCCTGCTGTACGCCCTGAAGACCCTCCACGAGTCCGCCGCGGGCGCACCGGCCGGGCACACCGGCGAGCCGCACGCGCGCGTGGGCGCCGAGGCCGCCCCCACGGCCTGGGATGTCGTGATCGTCGACCTGCCGCCGGTCCCGGAGGCAGTCGCCCTGCTCGCGCTGCCGGAGCAGCTGCGCCGCTACCTCCGCCGGCTGCTGCCGCCCGAGCGGCAGGCCGCCCGCGCGCTGCGCCCTGTACTCGCGCAGCTCGCCGGGCTGCCCCTGCCGGCGCAGTGGCTGTACGAGACCGCGGACCGCTGCGAGCGCGAACTCGCCGCCGCGCAGTCTCTGCTGGACTCGGACGCGACGAGCGTCCGGCTCGTCCTCGAACCCGGCCGGGCCGCGGCCGCCACGCTGCGCGCCGCCCGCGCCGGACTCGCGCTGCACGGCATGACCCCGGACGCCGTCGTCGCCAACCGGCTGCTGCCCACCGGCTCCACCGACCCCTGGCTGGCCGCCGTGTCCGGCCGCCAGCAGGGTGCGCTGAAGGCCCTGTACGAGGACGTGGCCGCCGCGACCACCTTCTGTGAGCTGCCGCACATAGGCCGGGACCCGCGCGGCCACGACGACCTGGCAGAGCTGATCGAGCGGGCCGGTTCCACCATGCTCGACGACGACCGCGGCGCCGCAGGACTGGTCGAGGGCCACGGGCTCGCCGACGAGCTCGACCGGCCCGATGGCCCCCGGCACGACCCCCGTACCGTCGAGGACCGGCTCGCGGCCGAGGGCGTGCTCGTGTGGCGGCTGCCGCTGCCCTGTGCCGAGCGGGACGAGCTCGACCTCGTACGGCGCGGCGACGAACTCGTCCTCACCGTCGGCCCGTTCCGCCGCATCATGCCGCTGCCTTCCGCGCTGCGCCGCTGTTCCGTCTCCGGCGCGGCCCTGGCGGACGGCGAGCTGCGGATCCGCTTCACGCCCGATCCCGCCCTGTGGCCCCGCACGCCGCACGGCCGGTGAACGGCGGCCCCCTGTTCGGGTAACGTCGAGATACCTCCGAAGCCACTTGCAGGAGCCCGCCATGAGCGATGCCACCGAGCGCCCCGCAGCCGATACCGCCGACGCACCCGACGCCGACGCCTGGGCGAAGGCCTGCGCCGAGGACCTCGCCGCCGAGCGGGCGCGCCGCCGCGCGCAGCACGGACCGCACCCCGGCAGCGCCGCCGAGGAGCTGCGCAAGCTGGCGGACGCGGTCGCCGACAAGCTCTCCTCGATCCAGGTCCCGCTCGCCGGGTCCAGCGCCGCGGGAGCCGTACAGCAGCTGCTCGCCCAGGCCAAGGCCGCCGTGGAGCCGGTCGTCGAGCGCAATCCGGAGGTCTTCGACCACCTCGCCGCGGCGGGGTCGGAGCTGCTCGCCGCCTACCGGGCGGCCGTCGAGGGCCAGGAGCGCCGCTGGATCCGCGGCGCGGACGGTTTCCGCGACCCGGACGACCTCGACGACCCCAAAGGCCCCAACGGTCCCAGCGGACCCGGCCGTTCCAAGGGCCCCGGCCGTTCCGACGGCCCGGACGGCCCGGACGGCCCCTCCGGCACCGAGCGCATCGATCTCGACTGATCCCGGCCATCCCGACTGATCCCGACTGGTCCCCGGCCGATCCCCGACTGATCCGTCCAGGACCGTGCACCGAGTGCCCTCCGGTACGGTTGGTCGCAGCGGGGTTCGACCGAATAACTGAGGGACACATGGGACTCACCATCGGCGTCGACATCGGCGGCACGAAGATCGCGGCCGGCGTGGTCGACGAAGAGGGCTCGATTCTCGAGACGTGCCAGGTACCGACTCCGCCCACGCCCGAAGGTGTCGTCGACGCCATCGCGGACGCGGTGCGCACGGTCAGCACCGGCCACCAGGTCGAGGCCGTCGGCATCGGCGCCGCGGGCTACGTGGACGACAAGCGCGCGACCGTGCTCTTCGCGCCCAACATCAACTGGCGTCACGAGGCGCTCAAGGACAAGGTCGAGCAGCGCGTCGGCCTCCCGGTCGTCGTCGAGAACGACGCCAACGCCGCCGCCTGGGGCGAGTACAAGTTCGGCGCCGGGCAGGGCCACGACGACGTCATCTGCATCACCCTCGGCACCGGCCTCGGCGGCGGGATCATCATCGGCAACAAGCTGCGCCGCGGACGCTTCGGCGTCGCGGGCGAGTTCGGCCACATCCGGGTCGTGCCCGACGGCCTCCTGTGCGGCTGCGGCAGCCAGGGCTGCTGGGAGCAGTACGCGTCCGGGCGGGCCCTCGTCCGGTACGCACGGCAGCGGGCCCAGGCGACCCCCGAGAACGCCACGATCCTTTTCGGCCTCGGCGACGGCACCGCCGCCGGTATCGAGGGCAAGCACGTCAGCGAGGCCGCCCGCAAGGGTGACCCGGTGGCCGTCGACTCCTTCCGCGAGCTGGCCCGCTGGGCCGGTGCGGGCCTGGCAGACCTGGCGTCCCTCTTCGACCCGTCCGCGTTCATCGTCGGCGGCGGCGTCTCCGACGAGGGCGACCTCGTCCTCGACCCGATCCGCAAGTCCTTCCGCCGCTGGCTGGTCGGCGGCCAGTACCGGCCGCACGCCCAGGTGCTCGCCGCCCAGCTCGGCGGCAAGGCCGGACTGGTGGGCGCCGCGGACCTGGCGCGCCAGGGATAGCGCGGCCGCATGGGCGCCACCGTGCTGCCGGACCTGCCGGCGTCCCGTACCGAGCCGGACGGCTCCGCGGTGGTGCGCGTGCTCAGCTACAACATCCGCTCCATGCGCGACGATCGGGCGGCGCTGGCCCGGGTGATCCGGGCCTGCGCCCCCGATCTCGTGTGCGTTCAGGAGGCGCCGCGGTTCTTCCGCTGGCGCAAGCACGCGGCCTGGCTCGCCCGCGAGTCCGGCCTCGTGTACGTCACGGGCGGGGCGACCGCGTCCGGGCCGATGATCCTGGCCTCCCTGCGCGCCCATGTGGAGCGAGCGGAGGACGTCCTGCTGCCCCGCACACCCGGGCTGCACCAGCGCGGCTTCGCGACCGCCGTCGTACGGATCGGGGGCGCCGGGCTCGGCGTCCTCAGCTGCCATCTGAGCATGCGGGCCGACGAGCGCTACGTACAGGCCGGCCTGCTGCTCGAGCGCCTCGCCGCCCTGGGCCTGCCGTACGCGATCGCGGCCGGGGACCTGAACGACCGGCCCGGCGGCCGTACGTTCCGCAGGCTCGCCGCCGAGCTGCAGGACGGGTGGGCGGTCACGCCGTGGGGCGACGAGCACACCACGCGGCCGGGTGACCCGCCGCAGCGCATCGACGCGATCTTCGCCACACCGGGCGTGGAGGTGCTGGGGTGCGGAGTGCCCAGGGGCCTGCCCGGTGTCACGGAGGCGGACCTCAGGGCCGCAACGGACCACCTGCCGGTGCTGGCCGCGGTCCGCGTTCCCGCCGCCGGTTCTCGGTGACCGTCAGAACTGCCTCGGACCGTCCCGAGATTTTCGAACCGTCCGGCCCTCGAACCGTGCGAAGACCCTTGGACCGTCAGACCACCGCGCCGCGCCCTGGGTCGTCGTCCTCGTCGTCGTCGCCGTCCCTCATGCGGATGACCAGGGTGGCGAAGCCGCCCAGGAAGCCGCCGACGCCGAGGGTGGTGATCCACCAGGTCATGTTCCACTGCAGCAGCACCGCGAGCAGGAGCAGCAGCGGGCCGCCGATGACCGCGAGCCAGGCGAACTTCGCCGTGGTGTCGGCCTGGGGGAGTGGCGGCGGCTCAGGGGGCACGAAGTGCCCCTCGTCCGACTCGTCGAAGTCGTCCTCCGACGGCTCGGGAGCCGACCAGTCGCGAGGGCCCATGGCGACCGCATAGCCCGTGATGCTCGAGCCGAGGGGCCGGTCCGCGCCCTCGGGCGGCTCCTTGGCCCCGGACTCGTCCCCGTCCGCGGCTTCGTCTCCGTCCCCGGATTCGGCCCCATCCTTGGACCCGTCTCCGGCGTCCGCTCCCTCGCCGCCCCGGCCCGCGTCCCCACTCCGGCCCGCGTCCCCACTCCGGCCCGCGTCCCCGCCCCGGCGCCGCTCGCCGTCCTCGCGCCCGTCTCCGTCCGCGGCCTCGTCCCCGCCTTCGCCCCCGTCTTCCGAGGACAGGTCCGGGTCCGCCGGCTCCTCGCCGTACGCGGCCACGATCGCCGCCCAGGCGGCGTCCTCGTCGACCGGGTCTCCGCCGTCCTCGCGCCCCGGTCCGGCGTCCCGCTCAGCCACCGCTCGCCGTCTCCTTGCTCTCCTCGCCGGCGCCGGGTCCGGCGCTTCCGGGCGCGAGCCGCCCGATGAAGTCGTACGAGTCCTGGAAGATCCGCTCCGCGTCGTAGTCCAGCGTCGCCACGTGGTAACTCCGCTCGAGGACCGTCTCGGTGACGTCCGTCGACGAGACCCGGCTCAGGATGCGGGCCGAGTCGACGGGCGGTACGACATGGTCCTGCGGGCTGCGCAGCAGCAGCAAGGGCTGGGTGACCTGCGGCAGCTCGGTGTCCACCAGACGGAAGAACTGGCGGAGCGAGTGCGCGGCGTGCAGCGGCACGCGGTCGTAGCCGATCTCGTCCACGCCGGGCTTCGCGACGTCGTTCGCCAGGCCCTTGGTGGTCCGCACCAGATACCGCACCACCGGCAGCGCGTGCGCCGCCAGGCCGTGCACCCTGTTGCCCGGGTTGACGACCACGACGCCGCTGACCGCGTCGCCGTGCTTGGCGGCCAGCCGGAGCGCTAGCGCCGCGCCCATCGACAGGCCGAACACGAAGACCCGGTCGCACCGGTCGATCAGCGCCCGCAGCTCCCGGTCCACCTCGGCGTACCAGTCCTGCCAGCCCGTGAGCTGCATGTCCTGCCAGCGCGTGCCGTGCCCGGGCAGCAGCGGCAGCGCCACGGTCAGCCCGCGCTCGGCCAGGAACGCGGCCCAGGGGCGCAGCGACTGGGGCGAGCCGGTGAAGCCGTGGCAGAGGAGGACGCCGACCTCTCCGCCTTCGTGGCGGAACGGCTCGGCTCCGGGGAGGAGCGGCACCTGAGGTCTCCTGTTCTACGTGGTGGGCTGGGGGCGCCCCCAGCGGTAGTCCCCCTGGGCCTGACGGCCCGGGAGGTGCCCCCAGGGGGAGGACGTCCGGATATGAGCCCGGTGTGGACTTCACCGTACGCGACTGGACTGACACCGGGTAGATCCGACGGTGGCCTCGGGGGCGGGGCCTGCGTCGCAGCAGGTTAAGGTCTGTTCGTCAGACACAGGAGGTCCTCGGTTGCTGTACGGCGCAATGAAGCTGTCCGTGGGAGGGGCGCTGAAGCTCGCCTTCCGCCCGTGGGTGGAGGGGCTCGAGAACGTCCCCGCCGACGGTCCGGCGATCCTCGCGAGCAACCACCTGTCCTTCTCGGACTCCTTCTTCCTGCCCGCGGTGCTCGACCGCAAGGTCACCTTCATCGCCAAGTCCGAGTACTTCACCTCGCCCGGAGTGAAGGGCAAGCTCACCGCGGCCTTCTTCAAGGGCGTCGGCCAGCTCCCGGTGGACCGCTCGGGTGCGCGCGGTGCCGGTGAGGCGGCGATCAAGAGCGGTGTCGCGGTGCTGGAGAGCGGCGAGCTGTTCGGCATCTACCCGGAGGGCACCCGCTCGCCCGACGGCCGGCTCTACCGCGGCAAACCCGGCGGCCTCGCGCGCGTGGCGCTGGCCAGCGGCGCCCCGGTGATCCCGGTCGCGATGATCGACACCGAGAAGGTCCAGCCGCCCGGCAAGGTCGTGCCGAAGATGGTCAGACCCGGCATCCGTATCGGCAAGCCGCTGGACTTCAGCCGCTACAAGGGCATGGATCACGACCGGTTCATCCTCCGTTCGGTGACCGACGAGGTCATGTACGAAATCATGAAGCTCTCCGGGCAGGAGTACGTCGACATCTACGCGACCGCAGCCAAGCGGCAGATCGCGGAGGCCGCGAAGCGGCAGGCGGAGGACGAGAAGGCGGCCAGGGCGGAGAAGCCGACCGGGGCGTAGCCGCGCCGGGGAGGGGAGTCGGGGGGAGATGGCGCAGCGCAAGCGCGAAGCGCGGGAGCCCGGGAGGGCGATGCGCATGTCGGTCGAGCTGCCGCTGTGGCGTGCCCTGACCGGCTACCGGATCCTGACGTTCTGCTACGCGGTCGTGCTCTTCGCGCTCGCCTACGAGCAGTACGCCCACCCGCTCGGCGCCGCCGCCTATTTCGCCGTGCTGACCGTGTGGATGGGCCTGACCTGGAACCGGGTGCTCTCGCCCGAGCGCTGCACGAAGCACTTCCTGGCCACCGATCTCGCCATCGCGCTGACCGGCATACTCCTCACCCCGGTCATCGACACCCACGCCCATGTCGTCGGCGGCCATCCCACCCTGCCGTCCATCTGGACGGCCGGCGCCGTGCTCGGCTTCGCGATCAAGGGCGGCTGGCGGTGGGCGGCCATGGCCTCCGCGCTCGTCGCGGTCGCCAATGTCGTCGAGCGCGGCAGCTTCGCCCGGGACACCGTCCACAACGTCCTCCTGGTGTGGGTGGCGAGCGTGGCCATCGGCTACGTCGTCGAGGTGGCCCGCGCCAGTGAGCGCACCCTCGCCCGAGCCCTCCGGATCGACGCCGCCACCCGCGAGCGGGAGCGGCTCGCCCGGGACATCCACGACAGCGTGCTCCAGGTGCTCGCGATGGTGCAGCGGCGCGGTGCGGAGATCGGCGGCGAGGCGGCGGAGCTCGGCCGGTTGGCCGGGGAGCAGGAGGTCGCGCTGCGCACGCTGGTCGCGGGAGGCGTGGTCCCCGCGGCTCGTACGGCCTCCGGGACCGGGGACGAGGAGGAGCCGGGCCCGGTGCACGCGCGCGTGGCGGAGAAGGACGGCGACGAAGGTCCGGAGAGCGGCGGCCTCTGCGATCTGCGCGCGCTTCTCGCCCCGTACGCCGGAGCCCGGGTGTCGCTGGCCGAGCCGGGGGCGCCGGTGCTCCTGGAGGCCACCGCGGCAGGGGAGTTGACGGCGGCTGTCGGTGCCGCCCTGGACAATGTGCGCAAGCACGCGGGCGTGGACGCGCAGGCGTGGATCCTGCTGGAGGACGAGCCGGACGCGGTGCTCGTGACCGTACGGGACGACGGCCCCGGCATCCCGGAGGGCCGGCTGTCGGCAGCCGAGCGCGAGGGCCGGCTCGGGGTCGCGCTGTCGATCCGCGGCAGGCTGCGGGACCTGGGCGGGAGCGCCGAGCTGCTGTCGGTCCCCGGGCAGGGCACGGAGGTCGAGTTGAGGGTTCCGAGGGAGCCGGAGGCTTCCCGGGGGAGCGAGGCGAAGCGGTGAGCGAGCAGGGAACGGCGGCCGGGCCGGGGGCCGGGACCGGGACGGCGGTCAAGGTGATGGTCGTCGACGACCATCCGATGTGGCGCGACGCGGTGGCCCGCGACCTGGGCGCGGCCGGGTTCGACGTGGTGGCGACCGCGGGGGACGGCGGGCAGGCGGTGCGCAGGGCCCGGGCCGCGGACCCCGACGTGCTGGTCCTCGACCTCAACCTCCCCGGAATGCCGGGAGTCCAGGTCTGCAAGGAGCTCGTCGGCTCCAACCCGGCCCTGCGCGTCCTGGTCCTCTCCGCGAGCGGCGAGCACGCGGACGTTCTGGAGGCGGTCAAGTCCGGGGCCACGGGCTATCTGCTGAAGTCGGCCAGCACGGAGGAGCTGGTGGACGCGGTGCACAGGACGGCCGCCGGGGACCCCGTCTTCACGCCGGGCCTGGCGGGCCTGGTGCTCGGCGAGTACCGGCGGCTGGCCTCCGACCCGGCCCCCGCGGCGGCCGACGAACCGGACGCGCCCCGGCTCACCGAGCGCGAGACCGAGGTGCTGCGCCTCGTCGCCAAGGGGCTCTCGTACAAGCAGATAGCGGAGCGGCTGGTGATCTCGCACCGCACGGTCCAGAACCACGTCCAGAACACCCTGGGCAAGCTGCAGCTGCACAACCGCGTCGAGCTGGTGCGATACGCGATCGAGCGCGGCCTCGACGAGGAATAGCCGGGCAGCAGCCGGAGAGCGGAAAGGAGCTGCCGACGACAGCAGCCGCCTCCACGGGAGATCCTCCGGTCAACGAAGTCCCCTCGATTTCACCGGATTCAACGGTTTGCCCCATCCCCCTGTGACCTGGATCACCGTTAGCGTGAGCGCCGACCGGGTCAACGAGGGAGAAGGGAAGGATCCATGAGGGTCGGAGTTCTGACCGGAGGCGGCGACTGCCCCGGGCTCAATGCGGTCATCCGAGGCATTGTCCGCAAAGGCGTCCAGGAGTATCGCTACGACTTCATCGGCTTCCGCGACGGCTGGCGCGGTCCTCTCGATGCCGACACCGTCCAGCTCGACATCCCGGCCGTACGCGGCATCCTGCCCCGCGGCGGCACCATCCTCGGCTCGTCGCGCACCAACCCGCTCAAGGTGGAGAACGGCATCCGCCGCATCAAGGAGAACCTCGCCAAGTACGAGGTCGACGCGCTGATCGCGATCGGCGGCGAGGACACCCTCGGGGTCGCGGCAGAGCTCGCCGACGAGTACGGCATCAACTGCGTCGGCGTCCCCAAGACCATCGACAACGACCTGTCGGCCACCGACTACACCTTCGGCTTCGACACAGCGGTCAACATCGCGACTGAGGCCATCGACCGCCTCCACACCACCGCCGAGTCGCACATGCGCGTACTCGTGGTCGAGGTGATGGGCCGTCATGCCGGCTGGATCGCCGTGCACTCGGGCCTGGCCGGAGGCGCCAACGCCATCCTCATTCCCGAGCAGCGCTTCGACCTCGACCAGGTCTGCGCCTGGGTCGAGTCCCGCTTCAAGATCCGTTACGCGCCGATCGTGGTCGTCGCCGAGGGCGCCATGCCCAAGGACGGCGACATGGTCCTCAAGGACGGCTCCCTGGACTCCTTCGGGCACGTCAGGCTCTCCGGCATCGGCGAGTGGCTGGCCAAGCAGATCGAGAGCAGGACCGGCAAGGAGGCCCGTACGACCGTGCTCGGCCACGTCCAGCGCGGCGGTACCCCGAGCGCCTTCGACCGCTGGCTCGCCACCCGCTTCGGGCTGCACGCCATCGACGCCGTGCGCGACCGGGACTTCGGGAAGATGGTCGCCCTGCGCGGCACGGACATCGTCCGGGTCCCGATCTCCGAGGCCACGGCGAAGCTGAAGACGGTCGACCCCAAGCTGTACGAGGAGATCGGCGTCTTCTTCGGATAGCGCCCGGCCGCCTCGCGCCCCCCCGGCGTGAGAGTTCCCACCCGCCCGCCTTCTTGAAGGGCGGGCGGGTGGGAACACGCCAGCGCGGAGCACTGGGCGCGCGGCTCAGACCAGCACGGCCGCCAGCAGCGCCGCCGTGATCGACGCGCCGTCGAGCGTCAGCACCGACTCCGGGTGGAACTGCACGCCCGCGAACCCCGGGCCGCGCAGCGCGTACACATCCCCCGTCCCCGGATCGCGGCTCAGCTCGACGCGGTGCATCGCCAACTCCGCTTCCGCGGCGGCATCGCAGCGCGCCGTGAAGGTGTTGTAGAACCCCACGACCTCCTGCCGCCCGAAGAAGTCGATGCGCTCCTGCGCCCCCTGGTAGGGCACGTTCTTCCGTACGATCTCCAGGCCCAGTTCCGCCGCGATCAGCTCGTGGCCCAGGCATACCCCCAACAAGAAGGTGCGGCCCGAAGGGCCTCGGTGAGGGGTGGTGGTCGGGCGGCGGGCGGGACCCTGGCGGTGCTCGCGCACCAACTCGCCGGTCAGCCTCCGCAGAAACCGCATCTTCGGGTCGGCCGTGTCCCCCGGGTCGCCGGGGCCCGGCCCGAGGACCACGGGCCCCCGGTGCGACAGCGCCGCATCCCGCAGACCCGGCTCGTCGTAGCGCCGGACGGTCACGTCAAGACCGGTGGAGCGCAGCAGGTGCGCGAGCATGGCCGTGAAGGTGTCCTCGGCGTCGATCACCAGGGCGTGCCCCGCCTCCCCCATTGCCTTAAGGGCATGGGTGGGGGCACCCCCAGCGGTAGTCCCCCTAGGCCTGGCGGCCTGGGTGGGGGTCCCCCCGGCGAAGCCAGGGGGAGTGCCCCCAGGGGGAGTACCCCCATCGGCCGGGCGCTGCTGCATCCGCAGCCAGAAGGGCGCGAGGTCGGCCCGCCGGGCGTCCAGCGCGGCCCGTACGCGGGGGTCGTCCGCCAGCCGCGGAGGCGGGCCGTCCGCCTCGCGCGCGGGCGCGGGCCGCACGCCGAGCGCGGTCAGCACCCCCGCCGCCTTGGCGTGCGTCTCCGCCACCTCGCCGTACGGGTCCGAGTGGCGTACGAGCGTCGCGCCGACCGGCACGCGCAGCCGCCCGCCCGCGTCGATGTCGGCCGTGCGGATGAGGATCGGCGAGTCGAGGGTCCGGGTCCCACCCGCGTCCCGCCCGATGAGGGCCAGCGCCCCCGCGTAGTAGCCGCGGCCCCCGACCTCATGGCGTTCGATGACCCTGCAGGCGTTCTGCACCGGCGACCCGGTGACCGTCGCCGCGAACATCGTCTCCTTCAGCACCTCCCGCACGTCCAGCGAACTGCGGCCGCGCAGTTCGTACTCGGTGTGCGCCAGGTGCGCCATCTCCTTCAGCCGCGGCCCGACGACGACCCCGCCCTTGTCCCCGACGGTGCACATCATCTTCAGCTCCTCGTCCACGACCATGGACAGCTCCTCGACCTCCTTGCGGTCGTTGAGGAACGCCAGCAGGCCCTCGGCGCACGGCCCCTCCGGCGGGTAGCGGTAGGTCCCGCTGATCGGATTCATGACCACCGTCCCGCCCGACATCCGCACGTGCACCTCCGGGCTGGCCCCGACGAGCGTCCTCCCGCCCGTCGCCCGCCACCGCCCTTCCAAGGAAGGCCCTTCGGGCCCTTTTCCATTTCCCGTGTGCACGACGTACGTCCAGTACGCGCCGCGCTCGCCCTCCAGCAGCCGCCGGAAGAGGGCCAGCGCGTCGGCGGGGCCGTACCCCGGGATCTCGCCCTGGAAGGTGCGGCGGATCACGAAGTTCGCGCCCTCGCCCCGCCCGATCTCGTCCTCGATCACCCGCCCGACGATCGCCGCGTACTCCTCGTCCCCGACGTCGAAGGCCCCGCCCTCGACGCGCACGCCGTGCCCCGGCAGGGCCTCCCGTACGGCGGCCAGCGGCAGCTCGTACGACTCCTCGGGCCGCAGCACGGTCAGCGGCGTGCCGTCGTCGCGGACGTCGAAGCCGCGCTCGCGGACCTGCCGGAAGGGGACGAGGACCAGCGCGTCGGGGACGGCCCGGCCCGGCGCGCCCTCGCCCAGCGGGACGTCGGCGAGCCGCGGAACGTCCCGCACCGTGCCGACGAGGACCTCGACGAGGTCCTCGGGGCGCCCGGGGGTGCGGCGGTGGATCAGGGCGAAGGGCGGGCCGCCGTCGGCGGCCAGGCGGCGCAGGAGCGCGGGGATGCCGGGGACGCCGATGGCGGGGATGCCGGGGGTGTCGGGGAGGTCTGGACTGTCAGGATGCATCTGAGATGTTCCTTCCGGATTCGGAGGAACGGCCCGCGGAAACGCCGAAGGCCGCCCCTCGGGGCGGCCTTCGCGGTGGTCTTCAGGTACGCGCGATCAGTGGGCCGCCTCGGAAGCGGTCCACCACCAGTCCATGGTCGTCTGCGCGAACATGCTGCGCACCCTAACCCAGCGCCCGCGGCGAGAGGAGCACATCTCACCCATCGGACGGCTGTCGAGAAGCCGGCGCGGGTCATCCCGGGCGGCCGTCCTCCTGCGCGGACCCTCGTGGCCTGTCTCAACTTGTGGGCAGTGGATTGGGCACCCGAAAAGAACCCGTAATGTTGACAAGGTGACCGTGAACGCTGAAACCCGTGCCGGTGGCAACACCTGGCGAGACCTGCCCGCGGCGCAGCAGCCCGAATGGCCCGACTCCGAGGCGCTGCGCGGTGTGATCGCGGACCTCGAGTCGTATCCGCCGCTCGTCTTCGCGGGCGAGTGCGACCAGTTGCGTGCCCGGCTGGGGGCCGTCGCCAGGGGCGAGGCGTTTCTGCTGCAGGGCGGCGACTGCGCCGAGGCGTTCGACGCCGTGGGCGCCGACCAGATCCGCAACAAGCTGAAGACCCTGCTGCAGATGGGTGCGGTGCTGACCTACGCCGGTTCGGTGCCGGTGGTGAAGGTTGGCCGGATCGCCGGCCAGTACAGCAAGCCGCGCTCGAAGCCGACGGAGACTCGCGACGGGGTGACCCTGCCCTCGTACCGCGGCGACTCGGTGAACGGCTTCGAGTTCACTCCTGAGGCCCGCATGCCGGACCCGGAGCGGCTGAAGCGGATGTACCACGCCTCCTCGGCCACGCTGAACCTCGTACGGGCCTTCACCACCGGTGGTTACGCGGACCTGCGCCAGGTGCACGCCTGGAACCAGGACTTCGTGAAGTCCTCCCCGTCCGGGCAGCGCTACGAGGCCCTGGCCCGTGAGATCGACCGGGCGCTGAACTTCATGAACGCCTGCGGGGTGGATCCGGAGGAGTTCAAGACGGTCGAGTTCTACTCGTCCCACGAGGCGCTGATCCTCGACTACGAGTCGGCCCTGACCCGTACGGACTCGCGCACCGGCAACCTGTACGACGTGTCGGGCCACATGGTCTGGATCGGTGAGCGGACCAGGCAGCTGGACGGGGCGCACATCGAGTTCGCGTCCCGGATCCGCAACCCGATCGGGGTGAAGCTCGGCCCGACGACCTCGCCGGAGGACGCGCTGACGCTGATCGAGCGGCTCGACCAGGACCGTGAGCCGGGCCGGCTGACCTTCATCACCAGGATGGGCGCGGACAAGATCCGCGACCGGCTGCCGGAGCTGGTGGAGAAGGTCACCGCCTCGGGGGCGCAGGTGGCGTGGGTGTGCGACCCGATGCACGGCAACACCTTCGAGGCCGCGTCCGGCCACAAGACCCGGCGCTTCGACGACGTGCTCGACGAGGTCAAGGGTTTCTTCGAGGTCCACAAGGGCCTGGGCACGCACCCGGGCGGCATCCACGTCGAGCTGACCGGCGATGACGTCACCGAGTGCGTGGGCGGTGGCGACGAGATCTTCGTCGACGACCTGCACCAGCGCTACGAGACGGCCTGCGACCCGCGGCTCAACCGCAGTCAGTCGCTGGACCTGGCCTTCCTGGTCGCGGAGATGTACCGGGACCAGTGATCGCGGTACAGCACTGTGGGGCGTGGATCACTTCAGATCCGCGCCCCACGGCATTGTGAGACCCTTCGATGGCGGGTAAGGTAAGGGTAACCTCACTGATCATTTGGGAGTCCGCGTGTACGTCTGCTCTTGCTTCGGCATCACCGAGAAGCAGGTTCGCGAGCATGCGGAAACCGGCTCCTGCACCACACCGCGCCAGATAGCCGGCGCCTGCAAGGCCGGCACCGACTGCGGCTCCTGCGTGCGCCGCATCCAGGCTCTGCTGGGCCGCGGCGCGTGCCCGCGGCGCGAGCTGATCGACCAGGGTGAGCCCGCTCTGCTGGCGGGCGATGCGGGACTGGCGGCCAACGGGTCGCTCGCGGCCGACGCCGCCTGACCGGCTCGATCGGCTGCCGTCCGCCCGATCAACTGCGAACGCTCAACTGCGAACCGCTGGATCAGCTGCGAATCGCCTGGTCAGCTGCCCTCCGGCTGCTCGATCTGCTGGGAGATATAGAGCGCCTCTCCGAGCTTCTCCACCAGGTCCAGCTGGGTGTCGAGGTAGTCGATGTGGTGCTCCTCGTCGGCGAGGATCGACTCGAAGATGTTCGCCGAGGTGACATCCCCCTTCGCCCGCATGACATCGATCCCGCGCCTGAGGCGGTCGATCGCCTCCACCTCGACCTGCCGGTCGGCCTGGAACATCTCGGTGACCGTCTGGCCCACCCGGACGTGGAACAGCCGCTGGTAGTTGGGCAGCCCCTCGAGGAAGATGATCCGGTCGGTCAGCACCTCGGCATGGCGCATCTCGTCGAACGACTCGGCGCGGGTGTACTTCGCGAGCTTCGTCCAGCCGTAGTTCTCCTGCAGCTTGGCGTGCAGGAAGTACTGATTGATCGCGGTCAGCTCGGCGGTCAGTTGCTCATTGAGGAACTCGATGACCTCGGGGTCGCCCTGCATCGCAGCGGCTCCTTCCAGAGAAGAACGGCAGGATGCGCGCATCCTCGCACCGCCCGCGGCCGCGTTCCAGTAAGTGCATGCTTAGTACGAGTTGCCCGCATCGGCATTGCCCTGGTCACGACCACCCTTCCCAGTCTGTCACCATGGAGTCATGGGTCAGCCGGAAAGCCGCGAAGGGGCACAGGTCACGCTTCCTCCGGGGCAGCGGCTGCAGCGCGGCTGGCCGGTCACGCACTACGGGCCGGTCCCCAAGTTCAAGCCGGACCGCTGGGAGTTCCGGGTCTTCGGCGCGACCGCCGACGGGGACAAGCACTGCTGGACGCACGAGGAGTTCACGGCCCTGCCGTACGCGACGGTCGTCGCGGATCTTCACTGCGTCACGAAATTCAGCATGCTGGGGGCCGAATGGGGCGGCATCGCGGCCCGTACGCTCCTCGATCTCGCGCCGCCCGCGGCGGACGTCACTCATGTGATGGTGTGGGCCGAGTACGGCTTCAGCTCGAATCTGCGGCTCTCCGACTTCGCTGCCGAGCGGACGATCTTCGCCACGCACAAGGGCGGTGAGCTGCTCACCGCCGAGCACGGCTTCCCGGTCCGGCTGGTCGTACCGCATCTGTACGCCTGGAAGGGACCCAAGTGGGTCCGCGGCGTCGAGTACATGACCGCGGACCGCCGTGGCTTCTGGGAGGAGCGCGGCTACCACAACATCGGTGACCCGTGGCGCGAGCAGCGCTACTCGTACCAGGAGGAGCCGGGCGAGGGGCCGGAGCTCTGACGCCTGCGGCGGGCTTCTCAGTGGTACTGGTGCGCCACCGCGTCCTCGCCGCGGCCGATCATCCACGAGTAGCCGAAGACGAACGCCAGCACGATGGCGAGGGCCATCGTCGGTGCGTTGTGCCGGCCGAAGGCGGTGCCGACGGCCATACCGGCCACTTCGCCGATCGCGCAGCCGGTGAGGCAGTGCAGCGTCGCCTTCGCCGCCGTAGGCCAGTTGGCCGGACCGTGGCCCGCGTGCTCGTGGGTGGCGCTCTCGTCAGCCGTCCCGCAGCTCCTTGAGCCGGGCCACGTCCGTCGTATGGCCGACCTTGCCGCCAGGGGTCTCGATCATCAGCGGCACGCCCTCGGTCGCCGGGTGCCTGAAGAGGTCGCCGAAGGGGTCGGCACCGATGTGACCCGCGCCGATGTTCTCGTGCCTGTCCTTGCGGGCGCCCGCCACGTCCTTGGAGTCGTTCGCGTGGATCAACTTCAGACGACCCTCGCCGACCGTCTCCACCAGCTCGTCGAGCAGGGCCTTCGCGCCGCCCGGCGCGGCCATGTCGTGCCCGGCGGCGAACGCGTGGCAGGTGTCCAGGCAGACGCCGAGCCGCGGGTGCCGGTCCAGCGCGTCGAAGTACGGACCGAGGTCCGCCACGAGGGAGCACAGGGAGGCCCCCTGGCCGGCCGTCGGCTCCAGCAGCAGCCAGGGGTCCTCGTCGTGGGTCAGCTCGTCCAGCAGCGGCAGTACGCGCTCCCGCACCTGCGCGAGGGCCACCTCCCGCGGTCGCCCGCCGGTCGCCGAGCCGGTGTGGACCACGACCCCGAGCGCGCCGATGGCCCGCCCGCGGCGCAGCGAGTGCCGCAGCGACGCGACCGACAGCTCGGCCGTGGCCTCGGTGTGCGAGCCGAAGTTGATCAGATAAGGGGCGTGGACGTACGCGGGGACGCCCTCCTCGGCGCAGGCGGCACGGAACGCCTCGTCCTGGCGCGGACTGCCCGCCGGTGTGGCCCAGCCGCGCGGGTTCGCCACGAAGACCTGCACGGTCTCGGCTCCGATGTCGCGGGCGTACGGCAGGCCGGTGGCGGCGAGGCCGCCGGCCACCGGGACGTGGCCGCCGACGGGGTTACGAGGACGGGGTGCTGCGATGCTCACACCGCCAGGATCCCATGGGGTAACGGCCCTTCGCGCCGGGTCTCATGGTGTGCGGCCGCAGCAGGGGCTCAGCGGACGCGGATGGTGATCGTGCTGCCCTTCGGCGCCTCGTCCCCGCCATCCACCGACTGGTCGAAAACGGTGTCGCCGAAGAAGAACCGGGTGACGTTGACCTTGAAGCCCCGCTGCTCCAGCTTGCGCTTGGCGTCGCGGACGTTGTCGCCCTCGACGTCCGGCACCTCGACCATCTGCTGGCCCTTGGAGACCGTCAGCGTGACCGTGTCGCCCTTCGCCAGCTGGTCGCCCCCGGCCGGAGACTGGGCGGCGATCTCGCCCTTGTCCTCCTCGGAGAAGACCTGCTCGGGCGCCACCCTGACCTTCAGCCCGTCCTCGCGCAGTTCCCTCGTCGCGTCCTCGAGCGAGTCGCCGACCACGTCCGGCGCCTCGACGCGCTCGCCCTTGCTGACGGTGATCGCGACCGCCGAGCCGGGCCTGCGCTTGAGGCCGGCGTCCGGCTCTGTGCGGATGACCGAACCCTGCGCCACCTGGTCGTTGAACTCCCGCCGGATGATGCCCGGGACCAGGCCGAGGTCCTTGAGCTCCTGCGTTGCCTTCTCCAGCGGCGTGCCTTCCAGGTCGGGGATCTTCACGACCTCGGGACCCTTGGAGACGATGATCGTGACGGTGCCGTTGTCGCGGATGCGCTTGCCGCGCGCCGGTTCCGTGTCGATCACCTTTCCCCGGTCCACGGTGCCGCTGAAGTCCTCCTTGGCCCGTACGTCGAAACCGGCGTCGCGGAGCTTCTTCTCGGCCTCCTTCTGCGGCAGCGCGAGGACGCCGGGCACCCTCGTGAACTGCCCGGAATTGATGTACCAGACGCCCGCGCCCACCCCGAGCGCGAGCAGCACGGCCGCCACCAGCGCGAGCACGCCCTGCCTGGGCGCGCGCCGCCCCGCGCGCGTGGCCGGCGGGGCGGGGGGCGGGCCGGCCGGCGCACCGGCCGGCGGCATCTCGAGGCGGCTGGTGCGGTTCAGCCCGTCAGCGGCCGTCCCCGCAGCCGCGCCCGCGACAGCCCGCGGGAGGACGCTCGTACGGTCCTCGGAGCCGAAGAGTCCGGCGTCGTCGGTCACGGCCTGCGGCGGTACGGCGTCGAGCTGCTCGTCGGTGAGCGTGGCGCGGGCCTCGCGGGCGGCCGACAGCAGCGCCACGGCGTCCCCGGGCCGCAGCTCGGGGCTGCGGGCCGTTGCCGCCGCGACCAGGCCGTCCAGCTGCGGAGCCAGGCCCGGCACGGCCTCGGACGGCGGCGCGATGTCCTCGTGCAGGTGCTGGTAGAGCACCTGCACGGGGGTGTCGCCGCTGTGCGGCTTGGCGCCGGTCAGCATCTCGTACAACACCACCCCGCAGGCGTAGACGTCCGCGCGCGTGTCCGTGATGCCGTGCTCGATCTGCTCCGGTGCCAGGTAGGAGACGGTGCCCAGAAGCGACCCGGAGGAGGCGGTGGTGTTGGTGTCCACGGCCCGTACGAGCCCGAAGTCCGCGACCTTGACCCGGCCGTCGTCGCCGATGAGGACGTTCTCCGGCTTCATGTCGCGGTGGACGAGACCGGCGCGGTGGGCGGCGCCGAGGGCGGCGAGGACCGGCTCCAGGATGTCGAGGGCGGCGCGGGGCTGCAGGGCACCGCGCTCGCGCAGCACGTCACGCAGGGTGCACCCGGCGACGTACTCCATGGCCAGATAGACATACGTGCCGTCGGCGCCCTGGTCGTAGACGCCCACGACGTTGGGGTGGGCGAGCCGGGCGACGGACTTGGCCTCGCGGATGAAGCGGTCGGTGAACGCGCTGTCGGAGGCGAGGCCGGGGTGCATCACCTTGAGGGCCAGCACCCGGTCGAGACGGGTGTCCACGGCCCGGTAGACCGTGGCCATGCCGCCGACGGCGATCCGCGCCTCGACGCGGTAGCGGCCGTCGAGCACCTGCCCGACGAGCGGGTCCTGGAGGGTCGTATCCACGGTCACGCAGTCTACGAGCCGTCACGGACACACCTGCCCACAAGGGCAGATCCGGCGCCCGACTGCAGCCGAACGGTGACCGCGGGCCTTACGGGGCGCGGGGGACGCGGTACGGGGACGTGGGCGGGGGGCCGCGGGCGTGGGCCCGGACGGACGGCGGGGCCGGGACCCGGATCAGACGTGCTGGGCGGCGCCCGGAGGCGGCGGGTCGGCGTGGGTGGCGGCGGCGATGGCGCACAGCTCCTCGAGGGCGGCGGTCCACGCCAGGCGCGCGTACTCGGCGTGCCGGCCCTTCTCCTCGTCCGGGGCGGCGAGCCCGGCGATGCCCGACTCCTCCACCGTGACGCGAGTGCCCTCGCCCTCCGAGGACAGCCGGAAGTCGACCAGGGTGGAGTCGCCGTGGACAGGCTGTGTGTCGGGTTTCACGGCCATACGGAAGCAGAGCCGGGACGGTGGGTCGACGACCTCCACCCGGCCGTGGAACTCGCCGTGCTCGTCCCAGCGAAAGCGCAGGGCGCCATCGGGCCGCAGGTCCACTTCGGCTCCGCCGAAGGCGTACCAGGCGTGGATGTGCTCGGCGACGGTGAGTACCCGCCATACGCGGTCGACGGGGGCCGGGACGTACACCTCGCGCTCGATGCGGTCGACAACCTCTGCCACCACGGGGACCACCTCCGTCTCCACGCTATGCCCTGCTGGGCCGCGGCGACGGGGAAGCAGGGGAGGCCCGCGCCTCAAGAGGCCGGTGCTCCGGTCGGCCGCAGCACCGGGCGTGCCCGCGCTGCGTCTGCCCGCGCCGGCGTGCCCGCGCTAGCGGAACGCCGGACGCTCCGGGTCGAGCGCGGCCACGCCCTCCGTGGGCGAGGACGCCTCCGCGAAGTGCCGCCGAGGGATCCGGCCCGCGCGGTAGGCCAGCCGCCCCGCCTCGACGGCGTGCCGCATCGCCTCCGCCATGAGTACGGGCTCCTGGGCCCGGGTGACGGCAGACGCGAGCATGACGGCCGCGCAGCCCAGCTCCATGGCCAGCGCCGCGTCCGATGCGGTGCCGGCCCCCGCGTCGAGGATCACGGGCACGCGCGCGTGCTCGGTGATCAGCTGGAAGTTGTGCGGGTTGCGGATGCCGAGGCCGGAGCCGATGGGGGAGCCCAACGGCATGATCGCGGCGCAGCCGGCGTCCTCCAGCCTCCTGGCCAGCACCGGATCGTCGTTCGTGTACGGAAGCACCGTGAAGCCGTCGTCGACCAGGGTCTCCGCGGCGTCGAGCAGCTCGACCGGGTCGGGCAGCAGGGTGCGCTCGTCCGCCACCACCTCCAGCTTGATCCAGTCGGTGCCGAGGGCCTCCCGGGCGAGCCGGGCGGTGAGCACCGCCTCGCCCGCGGTGAAGCACCCCGCGGTGTTCGGCAGGGCGCGGATGCCGAGCCCGGCCAGCACGGTCAGCACGGAGCCCTGCACGGTCGGGTCGAGGCGGCGCATGGCCACCGTGGTCAGCTCGGTGCCGGAGGCGACCAGCGCGCGCTCCAGGATGTCGAGGCTCGGCGCACCGCCCGTCCCCATGATCAGCCGGGAGCCGAAGGTGGTGCCGCCAATGGTGAGGAGATCGTCGGCCATGTCGCGGGGTCAGCCTCCCTGGACCGCGGTGAGGACCTCGACGCGGTCGCCGTCGCCGAGCGGGGTGGTGGGCCACCGGCGGCGCGGTACCACGGTCTCGTTGAGCGCGGCGGCGACGCCCGAGGGGGCGGTGGTGAGGGTGGCGACGACCCGGTCGAGTGTGGTGCCGTCGGGGAGTTCCCTGGGTTCCCCGTTCACGGAGACGGTCATACGGGCTGCTCCTGGAGTACGCGGGGTGCGCGGGGTGCGGAAGTGAAGCGGCAGGGGGAGAAGGGCCGGGCCTCACCGGGGAGTTCGCCGGTGGTCAGCGCCTCGGCCATCGCGTCGCCCGTGACCGGCGTCAGCAGCACGCCGTTGCGGTAGTGGCCGGTCGCCAGGTGCAGCCCCGGCAGCGCCGTCGGGCCCAGCAGGGGCGCGTTGTCGGGCGATCCCGGCCGCAGCCCGGCGCGGGTCTCGACAAGCGGCAGTTCGGTGATCCCGGGCACCAACTCGTGGGCATCGCGCAGGAGTTCGTACACCCCGCCCGCGGTGACGGTGGTGTCCCAGCCCAGTTCCTCGCTGGTCGCGCCGACCACCAGCTCGCCGCTCTCGCGCGGCACGAGGTAGACCTGCCCGCCGCGCACCACCGCCCGTACGGTCCGGGACAGGAACGGCGCGTACGCCCCGGGAACGCGCAGCCGCAGCACCTGCCCCTTGACCGGCCGGACCGGCGGCAGCACCTCGTCCGGCACCCCGGCGAGCTGCCCGCTGCGGCTGCCCGCGGCGAGGACGACCTGCCCGGCGCCCAGCTCCGTGCCGTCCTCGAGGACCGCTCCCGCGGCCCGGTCCCGTACGACGGACAGCCGGCGGACCCAGGCGCGGCGCAGCTCCACCCCGGCCCGCTCGCAGGCCGTGACGAGCGCGGCGGTGAGCCGGCGGGGGTCGGTCTGGTGGTCGCCGTCCACGCGCAGGCCGCCGCGCACGCCCGGCGCAAGCAGGGGCTCGAGGCGGCGGCACTCGCGCCCCGTCAGCCACTGCGAGTCGAGGCCGTGGCGGAGCTGCAGGGCATGGAGCTCGCGCAGGTGTGCCCGGTCGTCGGCGTCCAGCGCGACGGCGAGGGTGCCGCAGGCGCGGTAGCCGATGTCCTGCCCGCTCGCCTCCTCGAGCTCGGCCGCGAACGCCGGATAGCGCGCTGCGGAGGCGAGGTTGAGGCCGAGCAGGGTCTCCTCGCCGTAGTGGAGCTCGGTGACGGCGGCCAGCATCCCGGCGGCGACCTGCGCGGCGCCACCCCCGGGCGACGGGTCGGCGACCGCGGTGCGCAGGCCCCGCTGCGCCGCCCGCCAGGCCGTGACCAGACCGATGATCCCGCCCCCGATGACGAGGACGTCGTACGACGTGCGCGGACCGCGCACACCGCTGCCTTCAGTGCCTTCAGGCGCGTGCATGGGTATCAGGACCCTCCCTTCGCCGGCATGACCCGGATCAGGTTCGTACGGTCGGAGGCCGGCCAGCCTCCCTCTCAGCCCGGTGCGTCCGGGCTCCCGCGAGTGCTCTTGGCTCGCCACCATAACGCCTGCCCCTGGAGGGCAGTAGAGGAGCGGCGCCCCAAGGCCACCCATGCTCCCACCCCTGGCACGCCCCGGCCGGGGCGCACTGATCAACTTGATGCTGTGTCAGAGCTCTCGATGCGCGCGTCTCCGGCAGCCCCCCGCGGCCGTCCTACAGTGATCGTGTGAGCGAGGACAGGCAGCCAGTGCAGCGGGTCGTGATCGTCGGCGCGGGCATGGCCGGGGTGCAGACCGCGGTCGCCCTGCGGGAGCAGGGCTGGAAGGGCACGATCACGCTGCTGGGCGCCGAGTCGCACCAGCCCTACGACCGGCCGCCGCTGTCCAAGGCCGTGCTCCTCGGCAAGGCCGACGGCTCGGCCTTCGAGGTCGACTTCCCGGCCCTGAGCATCGAACTGCTGCTGGGCCGCCACGTCACGGCGCTCCGCCCCGACCGCCACCTCCTGGAGACCGCAGCCGGGCCCGTCCCGTACGACCGGCTGGTCATCGCCACCGGCGCCGAGCCGATCACGCTGCCCGGCACCGACGCGGGGCCCGGCATCTACGTGCTGCGCACCCTCGACGACGCCGAGCGGCTGCGGCCCGTCCTCGAGGGCAGGCAGGAGGTCGTCGTGGTCGGCGCGGGCTGGATCGGCGCGGAGTTCGCGACCGCGGCGCGCGAGGCGGGCTGTCCCGTCACCGTCGTCGAGGCCGCTGATCGCCCGCTCGCCGGTGCCCTTCCCGCCGAGGTCACCGAGCACATGGCCGCCTGGTACGCCGACAGCGGCGCCCGGCTGATCACCGGCGCGAAGGTGGCGGCGGTCGAGCCGGGCTCGGTGCTCCTGGAGGACGGAACCCGGCTGCGCGCGGACGCGGTGCTGGTCGGGATCGGCGCCCGGCCCACGACCGCCTGGCTCGCGGGCTCGGGCGTCGAGCTGTGCTCCGACGGCTCCGTGCGCGCCGACGAGCGGCTGCGCACCTCCCAGCCGGACGTCTACGCGGTCGGGGACTGCGCGTCGTTCCCGTCCGCCCGGTACGGCGAACGGCTCCTCGTCCACCACTGGGACAACGCCCTCCAGGGGCCCCGCGCGGTCGCCGCCAACATCGCCGGGGGAGCGGCCGAGGAGACCGTCTACGATCCGGTGCCCTACTTCTGGTCCGAGCAGTTCGGCCGGTTCGTGCAGTACGCGGGCCACCACGCCGCGGCCGACGCCACGGTCTGGCGCGGCGACCCGGACGGGGCCTCCTGGTCGGTCTGCTGGCTGCGCGGCGGGGCGCTGGTAGCGCTGCTCGCGGTGGGCAGGCCGCGGGATCTGGCGCAGGGGCGCAGGCTTATCGAGCGCGGCGCGCGCATCGACCCGGACCGGGCCGCCGACCCGTCCGTGCCGCTCAAGTCGGCGGTGCTCCGCTGAGACCGTGAGCTACGTACGTACGTACGGGCCGGAGGGCGGGCCGGGCCGAACGGGCGGAACCGGGCCGTCAGCCCGGCGGAACAGGTGCCCCCGGTCTGCCGGAACCGGTGAGCCCGCCCGGCCGCGCTCCGCTACCGGCTGTCAGTCCGGGATGGCAGGCTTGGTCCCGTGACCGAGATTGACACGAAGACCGATGCGCTCGTTCCCGCCTGGCTCACCCTCCCCGACGTCGCAGAACGGCTCGGGGTCGAGGTGACCCGCGTCAGGCAGCTGGTCAAGGAGGGCCAGCTGATCGCGGTCCGCCGCGGCGAGAACCGGGTGCTGCAGGTACCGGCCGCCTTCGTCGGCGACGGCAAGGTCGTCAAGGGCCTCGCCGGGACGCTGACACTCCTGAAGGACGACGGCTTCACCGACGCAGAGATGCTGGAGTGGCTCTTCACGCCGGACCCGAGCCTGCCGGGCACGCCCGCGCAGGCCCTGCGCGAGAATCGCGGCACGGAAGTGAAGCGCCGTGCCCAGGCGCTCGCCGTCTGACGCTGCCGAGCGCTTGCCGTCCGGGGGCTCGCCTCTGAGCGCTTGCCGTCCGAGCGCCTGACGGCCGCCGTCCGATCCAGTGAACCCGTACGGTGTGCGGGCCGGGACGCCCCGGCCCACACGCTGCCGACCCGTACGCCGCCGATCCGGGGGAACCCATGGCCACCACCGCCGCAGCAGCCGCCACCGCGCGCGTGCAGCTCGCCGACGCCCTGCTCTACCTCTGCACCGACGCGCGCAAGCGCCAGGGCGACCTCGCCGAGTTCCTGGACACGGTCCTCGCCTCCGGCGTCGACATCGTGCAGCTGCGCGACAAGGGCATGGAGGCGGGCGAGGAGCTGGAGCATCTGGCGGTGTTCGCGGACGCCTGCCGACGGCACGGCAAGCTGCTCGCGGTCAACGACCGGGCCGATGTGGCACACGCGACCGGCTCCGACGTGCTGCACCTGGGCCAGGGCGACCTGCCGGTGCCCGCCGCCCGCGCGATCCTCGGCGAGTCCGTGCTCATCGGGCGGTCCACGCACGCCGAGGCGGAGGTGGACGCGGCGGTCGCCGAGCCAGGCGTCGACTACTTCTGCACCGGCCCCTGCTGGCCCACCCCCACCAAGCCGGGACGGCACGCCCCCGGCCTGCCGCTGGTGCGCTACGCGGCCTCGCTGGAGCCCGTACGGCCCTGGTTCGCGATCGGCGGCATCGACGCGTCCAATCTCGACCAGGTGCTGGACGCCGGGGCCCGGCGGGTCGTGGTGGTCCGGGCGATCACGGACGCGGACGACCCGGGGGCGGCGACCGCGGACCTCGCGAAGCGGCTGCGCGAGCGCAGTGCGTGACGGCCCCGCTGCAGCTCGTCATCGCGTCCGACCGCGGTGCGTAACCGGACAAGTTGTCCGAGTGGTGGACGAGGTTCCGGGCTAACCGGGCATATCGTCCGCCTTTTGTTGGGGCTGCAGCGAGCCGCTGGTTAACCTGCCTTTATGGCCCTTGGTACCGCGTCCACCAGGACGGACCGCGCGCACACCGTCCGTGACCTCCTCGCCTCCGGCAGGCGGTCCTATTCGTTCGAGTTCTCCGCCCCGAAGACCGAGAAGGGTGAGCGGACCCTGTGGAACGCCATCCGCCGGATCGAGGCGGTCGCGCCGACCTTCGTCTCCGTGACGTACGGCGCGGGCGGCTCGTCCCGCGACGGGACCGTACGGGCCACCGAGCGCATCGCGACCGACACCACCCTCACCCCGGTGGCCCACCTCACCGCCGTCAACCACTCCCTCGCCGACCTGCGCAACATCATCGGCCGCTACGCCGATGCGGGAATCCGGAACATGCTGGCGCTGCGCGGGGACCCGCCGGGCGACCCGATGGGCGAGTGGGTGCCGCACCCGCAGGGCGTGCACTACGCGGCCGAGCTCGTTCAGCTCATCAAGGAGTCGGGCGACTTCTGCGTCGGCGTCGCCGCCTTCCCCGAGATGCACCCGCGCTCCACGGACTGGGATGCGGACATCCGGCACTTCGTGGACAAGTGCCGCGCGGGTGCGGACTTCGCGATCACCCAGATGTTCTTCTTCGCCGACGACTACCTCCGGCTGCGGGACCGGGTCGCGGCGGCCGGCTGCGACACCCCGATCATCCCGGAGATCATGCCGGTCACGAACGTAAAGCAGATCGAGCGATTCGCCCAGCTCAGCAACGCGGCCTTCCCGCCGGAGCTAGCGGACCGGATCCTCTCGGTCAAAGATGACCCAGCGGCTGTACGCTCCATTGGGATCGAGTACGCCACGGAGCTGTGCGCGCGGCTGATGTCCGAGGACATCCCGGGGTTGCACTTCATTACCCTGAACCACTCCACGGCGACTCTGGAAATCTACGAGAATCTGGGACTGTCGCAGCAGTCCTGACGGCTAGGCCGGAAAGCGGCGGAAGAGGGGCGGACATGGGCTGGACGGTCCTCTACATCGCGTTTGGCATCGTTGCGCTGTGGCTGCTCGGTGAGGTCCTGCTGCAGTACAAGGCCCGGCTGCGCTGGCGGCTGCTGGCCTTCACGGGCTTTCTGGGCGTGGTACTCGGCGTGCTGATGCCGTCGGTGGTGGTCATCGGGATGGGCGCGGCCGCCTTCGCGGTCGGCCAGACCTACGTCACGCTCTCCTTCCGGCGCGGCTTCGCAGCCGGCTGGGCGCTTCGCGGCGGCGGCTTCGGCTTGGGCCGGGAGCGCGAGGAGGAAGAGGCCGAGGAGTACAGGGAGTACCTGGACCCGAGGCTGCAGGCCCCCGACCCCGCCGAGCCGCTTCCGGACGGATACGGGCAGGCCGAGGCGCCGGATGGATACGGGCAGGCCGAGGTACCGGGTGGCGGGGCGGGCCCGGAGGTCTACCAGCCGCAGCCGATACCGGACGACACCGGCCAGTACGGGGTCTACAACGACGCGGCGTACGCCACCACGGGCGCGGCCACGGACGGGCAGAGCCCGTACGCCTCCACGTACGGCGGCTACGGTCAGGACGACCTGGCGGGCCAGGGCGGCTACGCGGACCAGAACAGCTACGCGGACCAGAACAGCTACGCGAGCCAGGGCGGCTACGCGGACCAGAGCAACTACGCGGGCCAGAGCGGCTACGCGGACCAGAACACCTACGCGGACCAGAACACCTACGCGGCCGCGGGACAGTACGACTACGGGACCGCGCAGTACGCCGGGTACTCCGACCCGTACGCCGGCGCCGGGAGCGCGCAGCAGTACGACCAGCCCGCGTCCTACGGCGGGCAGCAGTACGACTACGGCACCGGCCAGTACGTGACGCCCGACCCCTACGCGACGGGCGCACCGCAGCAGTACGGCGAGACTCCGCCCGGCGGCGTGTGGATGCCGCAGCAGCGCGAAGGCGAGCAGCAGCAGTCCGGCCAGCCGCTGCCGGACGAGCAGACGTACCCGTACCAGCAGGGCTACAACGCGGGCTACGGCGAGCAGTACCGCTACTGATCCGAGCGGCGCGTCCGGCGGCCCGCCCCCGGTCGCTTCCGGCTCATTGCGAGCCGCGCCAGTCGTCTCCCTCGACGATCAGCCCGGCGACGAGCGCGCCCGACATCCCGGCATGCGCGAGTCCACCGCCGGGGTGGAACCAGCCGCCGACCGTGTAAAGCCCCGGCAATCGCGTCAGGTTGGCCGCTCGCAGCTGCTCGCCGCGGACCCCGGCCAGGGCCGGTCCCGGCACCGCGCCACCCGCCGTCCCCGTCTCGTCCGCGTTGTCCGCAGGCGTACGGGCTTCCCGCCAGAGCAGCCGCTCGCGCAGATCCGGGATCGCAGCCCCGGCCACCGAGATCACCCGCTCCGCGAAGTCCTCCGCCACGCCGTCCGCTGCCCAGTCGACGGAGTCCGGCGCTTCCTCGGCGTGGCCCGGCACCGTCGCGGTCAGAGTGACCGCCTCGTGCCCGTCGTCGGGGCGCTGCGTGGGGTCGTCGGGGCGCAGCACCGTGACGGTCGGCCGCTCGCACGGCACGGGCCGCGGTCCCGCGGGACCGCGGCCCGTGCCGAAGACCGACGTCAACTCCGCCTCCCGGTCGGCCGCGTGCACCACGGTGCGGTGGGCCGTGCCCTCGGGGCGCGCGCCCCTGAGGGCGAGGAGGACCGTGAACCGGGCGCGGGGGCGGCGCAGCCGGGGCAGGACGTCGTCGGCGTCCCACAGCCGGTTGTACGCGACGGGCGAGTCACCCGCCATCATGGCCAGCGCCCAGGGGTCCACGCCCGCGACGACCAGATCGGCGTCCACCCGGGTCCCGTCCATCAGCACGAGGCCCGCCACCCGCCCGCCCTTCTCGGCGATGACATCCACCTCTGCGCCGAAGGTGAACTCAACCTTCCGGGACAGGCAGCGCTCGTAGAGGGCGTGCGCGAGCGCGCGCATGCCCCCGCGGACGTACCAGCTGCCGAACGTCTGCTCCACGTAGGGCAGCACCACCGCGCTCGGCGGGGCACTGCGCGGATCGAAGCCGTACGCCAGGGCATGGCCCTCCAGCAGCGCACCCAGCCGCGGGTCGTGCAGCTCGCGCTCCGCGACCTCGGCGAGCGTCGTGGCGCCGCGCCGGAACAGGCCGCGCCGCACCGCCGGGTACGGGTCCTTGCCGAGCGCCTTCCAGTCCGCGCGGAGCGGCTCCTCGAGCAGCGGCCTGCGGGTGGCGTCCCAGACGTCCCGCGCCCGGCTGATCAGGTCGCTCCAGCGCTCGCCCGCGCCCGCGCCCAGGGCGGCGTCCAGCGCCGCGACGACGCCCGCGCGCGAGGCGTTCGGCAGCGAGACCTCCGTGCCGTCCGGGAAGACGTGCCGGCTCGCGGGGTCGACCTGGGAGAGCTCGACGCGCTGCTCCAGGGGCTCCTTGCCGGTCTTGACGAACAAGTCGCGGTAGACGGCGGGCAGATGGAGGAGACCTGGGCCCGTGTCGAAGCCGAAGCCGTCCCGCTCGAAGCGGCGTACGGCACCTCCGTACGTCTCCCCGCGCTCGTACACCGCCACCTGGTGGCCCGCCACGGCCAGCCGGGCCGCAGCCGCCATCGCGCCCATCCCGGCGCCGATCACCGCAATCCGTGCCATGGACGAGACCTTATCCGCCGTCCCCACGCGCGCGTGGGGACGGGAGCGGACGTCTGAGTAGGTATACCTATCCGCCGGGATGAGTAGCCGCGCGGATGGGTTCCGACCTGCGCAGACGGAAGAGTGGAGACCACGGAAGGGGCGCGGCGCCGGAACCGCCGGCACGGGGCGGCGGAAACGGCGCGGCACCCCGGACGGAACGGGGGAGCGACGGGGAAACGGAGAACGGGGGCTCCGTCGGGGGATGGGGGACGGGGGAAAGCACGGGGGAGACGGGGGCCCTACGGGGCCTACGGGGGACGTGGGGGAAAGCGCTGCCCTGTCGCGGCTCGGGGGGATCGAGCCGCGCCGGGGCAGCGCGCTTTTCGTACGCGCGCCGCCCCGCGGCCCTGACCGGCCGACGAGCCCGGCTTACCCGGCCGACCAGCGGGCTTATCCACCGATCAGCGCAGCCGACCAGCCGAGTTGCTCCGGCCGCCTCCGGACTATCCGCCGCTGACCCGGCCCTGGAGAAGCCGGGAGAGCGCCGCGTGCACATCGTCCAGGGACCGCTCCGGCTGGAACGCCTTCCAGTCCAGGGCCGCGACCAGCACCATGCCGACCAGCGCCGCCGCCGTCAGCGGCACGTCGATCTCGTCGTTCAGCTCCCCGCGCTCGACGGCCTCGCTCAGCACCGTCTCCACCACCGCGACGGCCTGCTGCCGCACCACCATCAGCGTGGACTGCCAGGCGCGGTTGGTACGCCACAGCTCGGCCACGTAGAGCTGGGTGAAGGCCGGATAGCGGTCTATGAAGACGAGCCCGGCCCGCATCATCGCGTCCAGCGCGTCCACCCGGCTGCCGCCGCGCTCCGCGGTCTCGTCCGCGGCCCGCTGCAGCGAGGCGGTGAGCAGTCCGACGCCGTGCCGCAGCAGCTCCTCGAAGAGCTCGTTCTTGCTGGCGAAGTTGTAGTAGACCGTGCCCTTCGCGACCCCGGCCCGGTCGGCGATCTCGTCCACCGTGGTGGAGGAGAAGCCCTTCTCGGCGATGAGGGTGACGGCGGCCTCGTAGAGCCTGGTGCGGGTCGCCTGACGGCGCCGGGTGCTGCTGTCCATGCGGCTGATTCTGCCCGCTGCGGGACGCGTTCTGATCACAGGCGTCACAGGCTCAGCTCCGGATGCAGCCGGTTGAGCGTCCAGACCTGCTGCCGGCGGGCCGACCAGGCGGTGAGCGCGAGCGCGCCCAGCGTGTACGCGACTAGCACCGCGGAGCCCTCCCAGACGGGGCCCAGGCCGCCGCCCGTGATGAGCCGGCGCAGGCCGTCGACGACGTGGGTCATCGGCAGGAAGGGGTGGATGGCGTTGAAGAAGCCCGGACTCGTCTGCACCGGGTACGTGCCGCCCGCCGAGGTCAGCTGCAGCATCAGCAGCGCCAGGACGAGGATCCGGCCCGCGGGCCCGAAGCGCGCGTTGAGCCACTGCACGATGGCCGCGAAGCACGCCGTGGTCAGCAGCAGGAAGCCGACCGTACCGGCCGCCCGTACCATCTCCAGGCCAAGTCCCCAGTGCAGTACGGACATCAGCGCCGCCGTCTGCAGCACGCCGAGGGCGGCGACCGGCAGCCAGCCGGCCAGCGCGATCCGCCAGGACGAGGAACCCACGGCCAGCGCCCGGCGGTTGAGCGGCTGGATGATCATGTAGGCCACCATCGAGCCGACCCAGAGGGACAGCGGGATGAAGTACGGGGCGAAGCCGGTGCCGTAGTTGGGCGCGTCGTGCATCGACTGGGAGGCGAGCTGCACCGGGTCGGACATCACGGCGGTACGGGCGTCCCGGTCCTGCTTGTCGTAGTCGGGGATCTTCGCGGCGCCGTCGTGCAGTCCGCCGGCCAGCTTGCCGGAGCCGTCGGCCAGTTTGAACATGCCGCCGTTGAGGGTGTGCGCGCCGCCGGACAGCCGGTTGATGCCGCTGTCGAGGTCGGCCGAGCCCTGCTGAGCGGAGCCCAGACCCGTGTGCAGGGTGCTCGCGCCCTTGGCGACGGCCTGTGCGCCCTTGTTGAGCGCGTTGATCTTCGCCACGGCGGACTCGAGGTCGCTGCCCAGGGTCGGGGCCCGGTCGGCCAGGTCGAGCGCCATGCGGTTCAGGGCGTCGAGGTGGGAACCCAACTCGTCGAGGTTCTCGTGGTCCTGGACGAGGTTGTTGAAGTCCTCGGCCGTGTCCGCCGCGCTGTCGGCCGCGTCCACGAGCTTCTTCAGGTCGGAGCAGTCGGCGGTGATCTCGAGCTTGACCGGGCCCTCGCACTTGCGGGCGTAACTCTCCGCCAGCCGGTCGGAGATCTCGCGGGTGTCCTTGGCGGCCTGGGCGGCCCGGGTCGGCAGGTTGGCGAGGTCCTGCTTGAGCTTCCTGCTCGCCTCGGCGACGTGCCGGGCGCTGCTGGCGATTTCGTCGCCGTGGTCCTTCAGGAAGGGACCGGCCTCGTCGTAGGCGGCGTTGACCTTGTCCGCCAGCTCCTTGGTGCCGTCCGCGACCCGCCGCGAGCCGTCCTTGAGGTCGCGCGCCCCGGAGTGCAGCTTCGTGACGCCGTCCTTCAGGTCACGGCTGCCGTCCTTCGCGTCGGTCAGGCCGTTCGCGAGGTCGCCGGCGCCCTTCTTCGCCTTGCCGATACCGCCGTCGAGGTCGTCGGCGCCCTTGGCCGCCTTCTCGGTCGCGCCGTGGATGTCGGAGAAGGAGATGAAGATCTTGTCGAGGAACGAGCGCGCGGATTTCGTGGACGCCGCGGACCGCACCTCGGAGAACACGCTCCGGGAGATCTGCCCGACGATGTAGTTGTTCGCGTCGTTGGTGCGGACCTTGAGTGCCCCGGTCTCCGGATTGTCGCCGGAGCTCGACGCGATGCGCTTGCTGAAGTCGGACGGCACGGTGAGGGAGAGGTAGTACGTGCCCTCCGCCACGCCCTTACGGGCCTCCGCGGGGCTCACCTCGCGCCAGTCGAAGGTCTTGCTCTCGCGCAGGCCCTCGACGATGTCGTCGCCCGCGGTGATCTTCTTTCCCTTTGTGGTGGCGCCCGCGTCGGTGTTGACGAGCGCGACCGGGATCCGGTCCAGGTGGCCGTACGGGTCCCAGAAGGACCACAGGTACAGCGCCCCGTAGAGCAGGGGCAGGAGCAGCAGCGCCACGAGCGCCGCGCGCGGCAGCTTCCCCCTGCCGAACCGCTTCAGTTCAAGTGCGGCCAGTCTCGGCGAGCGCATCGGCCGCCCCCTCCTCGGTCTCGTCGGTCTCGGACTTGCCGGTCTCGGTTGTGCCGGTACCGGTCTTGCCGGTCTCGGTTGTGCCGGTCTTGCCGGTCTCATCTGGCCCGGACTTGCCGGGCTTCGTGGTGGGGACGACCACCGCGCCATCCGGCGGTTGGCTGCACACGGCCAGCACCGTCGTCCCGCCGTCCGTCACGCCGCGCAGCAGCGCCCACGCCTGCTCGCGCTCGGCATCCGAGAGCTTGAGGTCGGCGTCGTCCACGGCCAGCAGCCGCGGTCGCGCCATCAGCGCGAGCGCCACCGACAGTCGCAGCGACTCCAGCCGCTCCAGGTCCCGTACGGCCGTGCGCGGCCCCTTGGGCAGGGACTTCAGGTCCAGCCCGGCCGCCTCCAGGGCGCCGTCGATCCGGCGCCTGGCGTCCCGCACGCGCTCTCGCCTGGGCCGCAGCAGGGCGCGCAGCGAGCTGTTGAACCGGCGCTGCAGCAGGGCCCGTTCGCGCAGATGCTCGGTGACGGTCAGCGCGGGATCGAGCTCGGAGACGCCCGGCACCGGGCCCAGCGCGCTGATCCGTCGTACGGCGGCCATCTTCCTGGGCAGCCGCAGCCCGGCGATCTCGGCGTGGCCCGCGCCCGGGCGCATACGGCCGGTGAGCGCGAGCAGCAGGCTGGTGCGGCCCGAGCCCGAAGGGCCTGTCACGGCGATCAGCGCGCCGGGCTCGGCACTGATGTCGATGTCCCGGAACGCCCAGCCGCGCGGGCCTTCGACGCCGAACTTCACGGCCGTGACCGCCGCCCCCTGTGGGGTGCTGTCCACGAACCCTCCCCTTTGAACTGACTGGTCAGTGCAAAAGTATGCCTCATGGTGGGCGGTTGTCTCAAACGCGTCCCGTCAACGGTCGGCAAGGGGCGGGGTCGGGAGCGGGTCAAGAGCGGGTCAGGAGTGGGCCAGACGCGGGAAAACTGCAGGTCAGGGCCGATTGTCAGTGGTGTGCCCCACGATGTCGGCATACGGCAAGAGCCGTCCGCGACGACAGGAGGTTCGTCATGGCCACAACGTCCGCCGCTGCGCGCCGACGCCGCACCACCCGTCCCGACCCTTCCCTGAGCGGCCCGGCGAGCGATGTGCACCCCGTAGTGCGCCGGGCCACCGCACCGCCCGAAGCGCTCGGCCTGCTCGCCCAGGCCCATCAGGGCCTCGACGAGGCGGCCGAACTGGAGACCCCGAACGAGCGCTTCGCCATCGCGCATCTCGCCGCGCTGCGCACCGCGGCCGCGGTGCTCGCCGTCCGCGGCAGGCCCGAGCCGACGCCGCGCCGCAGGCAGCGCATCCGCAGCGCCTGGGAGGTGCTGCCCGAGGTGGCACCCGAACTCGCCGAGTGGAGCATGCTGTTCGCGTCCGGCGCGACCCGCCGCGCCCGTGCGGAAGCGGGTATACGCGATGCGGTCAGCTGCCGCGATGCCGACGACCTGTTGCGGGACGCCGGGATGTTCCTGCGCATCGTGGAGCGGATGCTCGTGCTGCAACCGGTGCTGCCGCAGCCGCGGATCGACGCCAGGCCGGACGCGGGATGAGCGCCTCAAGGCAGCGGGACGAGCGCATGAGGGCCCTGGGGTGAGCGCCTGAGGGCAGCGGGATGAGCGCCTGATCGCAATGGGCTGAGGGCAATGGGCTCCGGAGGCCATAGGGTGGGAACCACCCGCACCAGTTCGTTCCCGCCGTCCGCGGCGGTCCCGCGCCGAGGAGCCACTCGCTGTGTCCGACCCGATGCGCCCCCGCGCCTCTCTCCGTACCGCCGTGGTCTGGGAGGTGCTCCAGGACGCCCTGGACCGCCGGGTGAAGGCCGCGGGCCGGGAGAGCCTGGATGTCCTCGACACCGGCGGCGGCACCGGCAACTTCGCGGTGCCCGCCGCCCGGCTCGGCCACCGCGTGACCGTCGTCGACCCGAGCCCCAACGCGCTGTTCGCCCTCGAGCGGCGGGCCGCCGAGGCCGGGGTCGCCGACCGGGTGCGCGGCGTCCAGGGCGACGCCCACGGCCTGTTCGACGTCGCGGAGCGCGGCGGGTACGACGTCGTGCTGTGCCACGGGGTGCTGGAGTACGTGGACGACCCGGCCGAGGGCGTGCGGAACGCCGTCGAGGCGCTCCGGCCCGCCGGGACCCTGAGCCTGCTCGCGGCGGGCCTCGGCGGTGCCGTGCTCGCCCGGGCGCTCGCCGGCCACTTCACGGAGGCGCGGCACGCGCTCACCGATCCCGACGGGCGCTGGGGCGAGGGCGACCCGGTGCCCCGCCGGTTCACTCCGGAGCAGTTGACCGGCCTGGTCGCGGCGACCGGCCTGTCCGTCGGAGCCGTGCACGGCGTCCGGGTCTTCTCGGACCTCGTTCCCGGAGTGCTGGTCGACACCGAGCCGGGCGCGGTGGAGGCCCTGCTCAAGCTGGAGGCCGCCGCGGCCGAGCTGCCGGCCTTCCACGCCGTGGCCACTCAGCTGCACGTGCTCGCCGAGCGGGACGCGGACTGATCCCGTACAAGCAGGCCAAGTCCCGTACGAGCAGGCCCAGCACAGCGCGGCCCGTACGAGCGGCGCGGGTCGGTACAGGTCCGCGGGGCATGGCCCTGCGCGGGTCCTGCCGGTCCCCCTCCCGGACGACCCACGGTCCGCCGGCGAGGCCTCTGATCGGCAGCGATCGGCGGATGCAGTAACCCACACGCCACCCGATCAGCCGCATCGCCCCGTATGATCGGGGAACACGGTCCGGCATGACGGACGGGAGGCCGGGGAATGCACTGCCCACCACCTGCGCTGCCATGGCGGTCCGGAATGGCGAATTGGCGCAGAGGGGCGGGTTTCACGGGGGCGATTCCCTGCCTATCCTGAAAGGGTCGCACCCCGGTCGCCCCCCGCGACCGACGAGTAGGAGGACTCCGTGCCGCTCTCGGAGCACGAGCAGCGAATGCTCGAGCAGATGGAGCGAGCGCTGTACGCCGAAGATCCCAAGTTCGCGACAGCGCTTGAGGGAAGCGGGCTGCGCACGTACACCCGGCGACGGGTCTACCAGGCGGTGGCGGGCTTTCTGGTGGGTATCGCGCTCCTCATGGCCGGAATGGTGGCCCAGCAGATCTGGATCAGCGTGGTGGGCTTTCTCGTCATGCTGGGGTGTGCCGTGCTCGCGGTGACCGGGTGGCGCAAGGCGCCGAAGCCCGGCGAGCAGACACCGGCGCAGACACCGGCAGCGGACGGCGGAGGCCACGGAGGCCACTTCCGCCGCCACCATCCTCGGCAGCGCCGATCGCTGATGAACCGTATCGAGGAGCGGTGGCAGCGCCGCCGCGACGAACAGGGTCACTGACCCTCACCGAACTCATGTGAAGGGCGACCACCGTGCGGTGGCCGCCCTTCACAAGTTCACATGCTCTGCCCTTCGCAGGCACGGCCCTTCACGTGGGTGGCGCTTCGGCCCTTCACGTAGGTGGCGCTTCACATGCGCAGCTCACGTGCGCGGCCTCAGCCCGCACGCCCGCAAGCCGCACGTTCACAGCCGTGCGGCCGCTCGCACCGGCCGCGCCGCTTCCAACGGCCTCTCCCAACGGCTGTACCAGCGGCCCGGCCTCAGCCCTGCTGCTTGCTGGGCCGGGCCCGGCGGAGCGTCTGTGCCCAGCGCTCCACGCCCCACCGGGCGACCAGCGCGGACCACCAGCGGGAGAAGGCCCACACCACCCGCACCGCCGAGCGCGGCGCGAGCAGCGCCCGCAGCCGAGCGCCCCGGCTCGCCGTGGCGTGCAGCCCTGCCCGCACTCGCCGCACGTCGCCCGCGAGACCCGGCACCGGATGCGGCTCGGGCGCGTACAACACCTGCTCGACCGCGGCCGCCACCCGCCGCGCCGACGCTGCCGCCGCCGAGTCCAGCCTGCCGCTGCCGACGAGGCGGTCGGCGGCCTGCCGCGGTGTCTGGGTGTCGTCCGGCAGGATGCCGTAGTCCCATCCGGAGTCGATGAGCTCACGCCAGGCCGCGAGCGTCTGTCCGGCCGCGACCCCGGCCGCGGCGTCTTCGCTGGCATGTTCCACGTCCCCCGGCCGTACGGCCGCGTCCCCTGCCGTGGCTCCGGCGCCGCTCAGCCGTCTGCTGCGGGTCCGCACCCGCCACAGCAGCGGCAGCACGGGGACCGCGACGAGCAGCAGCCCGAGTGTCGTCCAGGTCAGGATCCTGGCCCAGGGCGGCCCCTGGTCCGTGGGACCGCCGCTCGCCTGCTCGGCGGGGATCCCGCAGTCGCCGCGGCGGCGCTCGTCGGCGCCGCAGCTCTGCGAGGGGGCCGGCTGCGCGGACGGCTCGGCCGAGCTGGGCGGCCGGGGGAGGCCGGGGTCGGTGGCGCCGCCCGTGGGCGTCTCCTCGATCGCGTAGTCCGGCACCGTGCCACGGGTCGGGGTCGGCTCGAAGCGGGTCCAGCCCACGCCTTCGAAGTACAGCTCGGGCCAGGCGTGGGCGTCCTTCAGCCCGACCGACATCGAGCCGTCCGCCCGCGCCGAGCCGGGTGTGAAGCCCACCGCCACCCGCGCCGGGATGCCCAGAGTCCGCGCCATGGCGGCCATCGAGAAGGAGAAGTGCACGCAGAAGCCCTCCTTCTCCTTCAGGAAGCGGGTTATGGCCTGCGTCCCGCTGCCCGCCTGTACCTCCGTGTCGTAAGTGAAGCCGCCGTCGGAGGCGAACCAGTCCTGGAGCCTGACGGCCCTCTCGTACGCGTCGGATGCGCCGGCGGTCACGTCGCGGGCGGTTCTGGCAACCACGTCGGGCAGCGCGTCGGGTACCCGCGTGTACTCCTTCAGCAGACCGGCCGGCGGCGGTGCCGCGCCGGCCAGCTGATCCGCCGTCGGCTCCACGAGCAGGCTCGACACCTGATATTGCGCGCTGCGCGTCGTCTGTCCGCGGTCGCCGACCAGAGTGCGGCCCTCCGGTTCGAACCGCCACCGCCCGCCTATCTCGACCCGGGTGGCCGGGTAGGGAAGCGGCAGCCAGTTCTGGCGGTACCAGCCGGCCGCCGAGATCGTCGTCTCCACGGGGCTCGTCCGCACCGAGGGGCTCAGCCCGGGGGGCGCGGGCAGCGTCGGCGGTACGTCGCTGACTCTCCGCTCCGACGGCTTCCAGGAGCTTCCGTCGAACTGGTCGAGCGCGACGATCCGCAGATACATGTTCTGCGTGCTCTGCGCGTTCGTCCGGTAGGTCAGGACCTCCTGGTTCTCCGGCTGGTTGAGGCTGTTCTGCAGCGACACCAGCGGGTTCACGGCGGAGATCGTGCCGCCGCCGGGCCCGGCGCCCGGGCCGCCCGTCCGCGCCTCCAGCAGCCCGCCGCCCAGGGAGGGCAGGGCCGCCGGCACCACCAGGGCGATGCCGAGCGCCACCGCGCCGATCCGCCGCCCGGTGCGTACCGGAGCGACCGCCGGGCCTCCGCTCTGTTCGAGGCCCGCCCCGAGGCGGCTCGGAGCCCTGGGAGCACCGCCGAACACCCGCCCCCACCGCGACAGCCGGTCCCGCCCCTCGGCGAGGAGCAGCAGCAGATATCCGCAGGCAGCGAGCAGGAACCACAGCCAGCCCGCGCCGCCGGGGGAAAGACCGGCTGCGACGGAGTACAGCGCGAGCAGAGGCAGCCCCGCGGGCGCGGCGCTGCGGTACGTCACGGCCAGCGTGTCCACCGTCAGGCCGATCAGCAGCACGCCGCCGACCAGCAGCAGCCGTATGCCCGAGGTGACCGGCGCCGGGATCGCGTACTGACTGACGTCGTCGGCGCCCTCGGCCAGCAGCTGGCCGAACTCACGGAACACATCGGGTCCTGGCAGCACCCCGCCGAGTGCCTGCTCGCGCGCGAACACCAGCGTCAGCAGCAGCAGCGTCACCAGCGCCTGCACCGCCACGGTCAGCGGTCTGGCCACGGGCACTCTGCGGGTCAGGGTGCCCGCCACGGACACGATCCCCAGCAGGAACGCCGCCTGCACGATCCACGTGGCCGGTTCGACCAGCGGCAGCAGCGCGCACGCCGCCATCAGCGTGGCCAGCACCGCACAGACCGTCAGCCGTCCCCGCCCGCTCATCCCGCACCCCCGCTCGTGCCCTGCCCCCGCTTCATCGCGCGCCGCCCGCCTGCGCGCCGGTGCCCGTGCCCGTGCTCGCGCCCGTGCCCGGGCTCGTACGCTGTCCGTCCGCCTGCCGCCACAGGTGTGGCAGGGACTCGCCGGGCCCGACCGGCAGCGCGGTCCAGCCGGCCTCGCGCAGCAACCTCAGCCGCTCCTCGAACGCCTCCTGGCCGTCGCCCCTGGCATCCCTGGACCAGGCGGCGCCGTTCAGTACGAACGCCACCGCCGCCCCGCTGCGCTGCCGCATCCGGGCCACCACCGCCGTCTGCTCCTCGTCGAGGCCGCCGAGGAAGGCCACCAGCAGCCCTTCCCTGCCACTGCGCAGCACCTCGTAGGCCCGGGAGAGATCCGAGCTCGCGGAGTGGTCGACCACCGCGAGCGTGTCCAGCAGCAGCCCCGCCACGTCCGACGAGTCCCCACCGGAGCCGCCCCCGTCGGGGCCGGGCACCGAGCTGCCGGTGTCGGTCAGCAGCCGCACCGAGAAGCCGCGCTCCAGCATGTGCACCGCCACCGAGGCCGCGCCCGACACCGACCATTCGAAGGCCGAGTCCGGCCCGGCCCCCTGGTGGGCGATCCGGCGGGTGTCCAGCAGCACCGTGCAGCCCGTGCGCTGCGGCTGCTCCTCGCGGCGCACCATCAGCTCGCCGTACCGCGCCGTGGACCGCCAGTGCACCCGGCGCAGGTCGTCGCCGTGCCGGTAGCCGCGCGGGATCACGTCGTCATCGCCCGCCAGCGCCAACGAGCGCTGCCGCCCGTCGCCGTACCCGGAAGCCTCTCCGGAGAGCCGGATCGCGGGCAGCGGCTCGACGCGGGGGACCACGGTCAGCGTGTCGTACGAGCTGAAGGCCCGGGTCAGCTCGCACATCCCGAAGGGGTCGGTGAGCCGCAGCTGCAGCGGCCCGAGCGGATAGCGGCCGCGCAGATCGGACCGGACGCGGTAGGAGACCTCGCGCCGCCCGCCCGGCTCCACCCGGTCCAGCACGAAGCGCGGCCGGGGCCCCAGCACATACGGCACCCGGTCCTGGAGCATCAGCAGCCCGGTGGGCAGCCGGGAGACGTTGTCGACCCGCAGGTGCACGCGCGACTCCGAGGCCGCGGGCACGCGCGCGGGGGAGAGCCGCCGACTGCCCGCCACCCGGTAGCGGGTGCGGAGCAGCACGGCCACGCAGACCAGCGGCAGCGCGGCCAGCAGCAGCCCCACCCGCAGCAGATCGGACTGTCCCAGCACATAGGCGCACACGGCCGCGGCGACACCCGCCGCGAGGAAGGACCGGCCGCGCGTCGTCAGCCCGGCGAGCGCGGCCCGCAGGCCGCCCCGGTCCTCCTCACCGACGTCCGGTGCCGGTGCCGGTGCCGGCGCCCCGGACATCACAGCCTCCGCGCGCCGGGCGGCTGATGACCGTGTGGCTCGGGTCCGTGCGGCCGGCGAGTCGGTGGCCGGTGCCCGTGCGGCTGCCGCCACTGCTGCGCCGACGGGTCGGGCACCGGGGTGAGCTGCAGGATCTCGGTGACGACCTGCTCGGACGTCCGCCGGTTCAGCTGCGCCTGCGCGGTGGGCAGCAGCCTGTGCGCCAGCACCGCCACGGCCAGGGCCTGCACGTCGTCGGGCAGCGCGTACTCCCGGCCCCCCAGGGCGGCCGCCGCCTTCGCCGCCCGCAGCAGGTGCAGCGTCGCGCGCGGCGAGGCGCCGAGCCGCAGCTCCGGGTGGTTGCGGGTGGCCGCGACCAGGTCCACCGCGTAGCGCCGCACGGAGTCGGCCACATGGACCGTGCGGACCGCCTCGACCAGCTTCACGATCTCGTGGGCGTGCGCCACCGGCTGCAGGTCGTCCAGCGGCGAGGCGCCGCCGTGCACGTCCAGCATCTCGAGCTCGGCCTCGGGGCTCGGGTAGCCGATCGAGACGCGGGCCATGAAGCGGTCCCGCTGGGCCTCGGGCAGCGGGTACGTGCCCTCCATCTCCACCGGGTTCTGGGTGGCCACCACCATGAAGGGGCTGGGCAGCTCGTACGTCTGCCCGTCGACCGTGACCTGCCGTTCCTCCATCGACTCCAGCAGCGCCGACTGGGTCTTCGGCGAGGCGCGGTTGATCTCGTCCCCGATGACGATCTGCGAGAAGATCGCCCCCGGCTTGAACTCGAAGTCCCGCCGCTGCTGGTCGAAGACGCTGACCCCCGTGATGTCTGAGGGCAGCAGATCGGGAGTGAACTGGATGCGCCGAACCGAGCAGTCGATGGACCGGGCCAGCGCCTTGGCCAGCATGGTCTTGCCCACGCCCGGCACATCCTCGATGAGCAGATGGCCCTCGGCGAGCAGCACGGTCAGTGAGAGCCGTACGACCTCCGGCTTGCCCTCGATCACGTTCTCCACCGACCTGCGGACCCGGTCCGCTGTGGTGGTCAGATCCGTGAGGCTCGCTCGATCGTCATAGGTCGTCACCCGGCCCTCCTCGGCCCGTTCTGCGGGCCGGGGCCCTTTCGACGGACCCGGCCCTCCCCGAAGCGTGCGCACCGCATCCCGGACGGCTCCGGAACGCGATGCCACACCACGCATTCTTGCTGCCGATATGGCTTTACGTCACTCGGCTGTGGATAACCGCGGACAACCAGGGGCGATATGAGGTGACCGGGCGCCTTATGCGCCGTTCGGAACAGCGCCCGGGACGGCGCTCACAGCCCTGGGGGCCGCGCTCAGGGCAGTTCAGGACAGCTCGGGAGAGCTCAGGACAGGGGGTCTATCTCGCGCAACAGGCCCGTGTGGACGTCGAAGACGAAGCCCCGGACGTCGTCGGTGTGCGGCAGGAACGGAGAGGTCCGCACCCGCTGCATTGACTGCCGGACGTCCTGGTCCACATCGCGGAAGGACTCCACGGCCCACGCCGGCCGCTGGCCTACCTCGAGCTCCAGCTCGTGCCGGAAGTCCTCGGTGAGGCTCTCCAGACCGCATCCGGTGTGGTGGATGAGTATGACGCTGCGGGTGCCCAGGGCCCGCTGGCTGATCGTGAGAGAGCGGATGGTGTCGTCGGTGACCACGCCGCCCGCGTTGCGGATGGTGTGGCAGTCGCCGAGCTCCAGGCCGAGCGCGGCATGCAGGTCGAGCCGGGCGTCCATGCAGGCCACCACGGCCACCTGCAGGATCGGGTGGGCATCCATGCCCGGATCGGTGAAGTCGGCGGCGTACTTCCGGTTGGCCTCGACGAGGCGGTCGATGACGGTACCCCCGCTGCGGGCGGTACGGCCCTCGGAACGGTGCGCTGATGTCGACATGAGTCAACGGTATGCGTCACCTTCGCCGGAGTCCGCCCGTGAGGCCGGGCAAAGCCGGTCAACGCACACCCTTGTGACCTAACCCACAGGCCTGATCCCGCTGGGCCATACGGGTGAAGAACCGGTTCTGCGGCGCGCAGGCCGAGTTGGTTGACCGAGGGGACGAGTGGACTAAAGTGACGCGAAGTGGGAGGCGTGACGCTCCCCTCGGAACCGATTCCCCCGCGTGCGCGGTGCGTACGTACGGCTCGGCCTCCTCCCGCTCCCCGGTCGGCTGACGCCCCTTCCCCGGCGCCAGCAGGCCACTTCCCCTTCAGAGCGGGCGGGGACCCGGTGGTACGTGCGCCCGGTGCACGCCGGACCTGAGAGGGGCGCATGAGCGAGACCCGACATGTCCCGGTGATGCTCCAGCGGTGCCTGGACCTGTTGGCCCCAGCTCTCGCCCAGCCCGGCGCCCTCGTCGTCGACTGCACGCTCGGCCTCGGCGGTCACGGCGAAGCCCTGCTGTCCGCCTTCCCCGACGCCCGCCTCATCGGGCTCGACCGCGACCCGGTGGCGCTGAAGCTCTCCGGCGAGCGGCTCGCGCCCTTCGGCGACCGCGCGACCCTCGTGCACGCCGTCTACGACGAGCTGCCCGAGGTCCTCGACCGGCTCGGCATCGCGCGCGTGCAGGGCGTCCTCTTCGACCTCGGGGTCTCCTCGATGCAGCTGGACGAGGCCGAGCGCGGCTTCGCGTACGCCCAGGACGCCCCGCTCGACATGCGCATGGACCAGACGACCGGGATCAGCGCGGCCGAGGTCCTCAACACCTACCCGCCCGGCGAGCTCGTCCGCATCCTGCGCACCTACGGCGAGGAGAAGTACGCCAAGAAGATCGTGGAGGCGATCGTCCGGGAGCGGCGGAGGGAGCCGTTCAGCACCAGCGCCCGCCTCGTCGAGCTGATCCGCGAGGCGCTCCCGCAGGCCGCCAAGCGCACCGGCGGGAACCCGGCCAAGCGCACCTTCCAGGCGCTGCGCATCGAGGTGAACGGGGAGCTCGCGGTCCTCGAGCGCGCCGTGCCCGCCGCCGTCGCCGCGCTCGCCGTCGGCGGCCGGATCGCCGTCCTCTCGTACCACTCGCTCGAGGACCGGCTGGTCAAGCATGTGTTCGCGGAGGGCGCGGCGAGCAGCGCACCGCCCGGCCTGCCCGTCGTGCCCGAGCAGTACCAGCCGCGGCTGAAGCTGCTCACCCGCGGCGCCGAGCTGCCGACGGAGGAGGAGATCGCCGAGAACCGGCGGGCCGCCCCCGCCCGGCTGCGCGGCGCGCAGCGCATCCGGGAGGACGTGGCGTGAAGCGAGCCGTCCGCGGCAGGGCCGCGCGGCTGGCGCGGTTGGTGCCGGCCCGGTCCGGCCCGGCCCCCCGGATGCCGTTCGTGCTGCTCGTCGTGCTCCTCCTCGGCAGCGGACTGATCACGCTGCTGCTGCTCAACTCCTCCCTCAACCAGGGCTCGTTCAAGCTGAGCAAGCTGAAGCGGGAGACCACCGAGCTGACGGACGAGCAGCAGGCGCTGCAGGAGCAGGTCGACGGGTACTCGGCCCCGGACGCCCTGGAGCGGCGGGCGCGGGAGCTCGGGCTCGTGCCCGGCGGCAGCCCGGTCTTCCTGTTCCCCGACGGCACGGTCCGCGGATCGCCGTCCCCCGCCCCCGGCTCGTACGTGCCGGGGGCGGCGCCGTGACCGAAGCCCTCGCCCGTTCTCCGGAGGCCATCGCATGACCCCGCCCCAGGAGCCCCCGCGCCGCCGCGTGCCAGGACCCCCGAGGCCGCGCGGCGAGGCCAGGCGCCCAGCGCGCCCAGCGCGTCCTCCGCAGCAGATCCGCCTCGCCGCACATCGCCCCAGGCTCCGCCTCGTGAGCCTCGGTTTCACGCTGGTCCTGATCGCCTTCGTGGTGCGCCTGCTCCAGGTGCAGGCCGTGGACGCGAGCGCCTACGCGGCCAAGGGCGACGTCAACCGCTACGTCACCCACACCCTCGCCGCCGAGCGCGGTTCGATCACCGACCGCACCGGCGTCGCCCTCGCCACCACCGTGGACGCGTACGACATCACCGCGGACCCGCTCCTCTTCACCCGCAAGCAGACCAAGGTCAGGGACGCGCCGGAGCAGGCCGCGGCCCTCCTCGCGCCGATCCTCGGCAGGGACCAGCAGGAGCTCGCGGAGAAGCTCTCCAGGCCCGATACGCGGTACGTGGTGCTGGCCCGCCGCCAGTCGCCGCAGATCTGGAATCAGATCAGCGACCTCAAGAGGGCCTTCGAGGACAAGGCGGCCGACGGCAAGGGGCACAACGTCCTCGCCGGGGTCTTCCAGGAGCCGCACAGCAAGCGGGTCTATCCCAACAAGGACCTCGCCGCCGGTGTACTGGGCTTCGTCAACGCCGAGGGCCACGGCGGCGGCGGGCTCGAGGGGAAGTTCGACAGGAAGCTCGCCGGGACGGACGGCAAGATCACGTACGCCCAGTCCGGCGGCCGCCAGGTGCCCACTGTCGGCACCCAGGAGCAGCCCGCCGTCCCCGGCTCCGACATCGAGCTGACCCTCGACCGGGACATCCAGTGGGCCGCCCAGAAGGCGATCAGCGAGCAGGTGCGGGCGTCCGCGGCGGACCGGGGCTACGTCATCGTCCAGGACACCCGCACCGGCGAGATCCTGGCCATGGCGAACGCCCCCGGATTCGACCCCAACGACATCTCGGCGGCAGGCCGTTCGGCGCTCGGCAACGCCGCGCTGGAGGACGCGTACGAGCCCGGCAGCACCAGCAAGGTCATGTCCATGGCCGCGGTGCTGGAGGAGGGCGTGGCGACGGCCGGCACCCACGTCATCGTCCCCAACCGGCTGCACCGCGCCGACCGGCTCTTCGCCGACGACATCGACCACGCCACCTGGCAGCTGACGCTCAACGGCGTGCTCGCCAAGTCCAGCAACATCGGCACGATCCTCGCCGTCGAGCAGCTGGGCCGGACGCGGCAGGAGACGAACCGGGTCCTCAACTCGTATCTGCGGAAGTTCGGCGTGGGACGGCCGACCGGGCTCGGCTTCCCCGGCGAGACCCCGGGCATCCTGGCCAGGCCGGAGGAGTGGAGCGCCTCCCAGCAGTACACGATTCCCTTCGGCCAGGGCCTGTCCGTCAACGCCCTCCAGGCCGCCTCCGTGTACTCCACCATCGCCAACGGCGGCGAGCGGATCGCGCCGACGCTGGTCCGCGGAGCCCGCGGCCCCGACGGTCACCTCACCCCGGCCGCGGCCCCCGGCAGAAACCGCGTGATCAGCGAGGACACCGCGAAGACCCTCACCCACATGCTGGAGTCGGTCGTCGACGACGAGGAGGGGACGGGCACCAAGGCCCGTATCCCCGGCTACCGCGTCGCGGGCAAGACCGGCACCTCCAACCGGGTGGACCCGGACACCGGCCGTTACCACGGCTACACGGCCTCCTTCGCGGGCTTCGCGCCCGCCGACAAGCCCCGGGTCACGGTCTACTGCGCCGTGCAGAACCCGACCAGCGGCAGCTACTACGGCGGCCAGGTCTGCGGCCCGGTCTTCAAACAAGTCATGGAGTTCGCGCTGAAGACCCTGCAGGTCGCCCCGACCGGCGCGAAGCCCGCGCGCCTCCCGGTCACGTTCTAGGGAGCACAGCCGTGACGACGATCACCCCCGAGCCCGGGAATCAGGACGCGGCCCACCCCTCTTTTCGCCGCGAGCCCGGTGCGCCCGGTACGCTCACCGCCGTGCCACATGCTGATCAGTCTCAAACCACCCCGCAGGATGTTTCCGCGACCTATCCGGGAGCACCGCGCCCGGAGCAGGTCCGCCCGACACCGCTCGCGGCCCTGGCGGATCAGCTCGGTACCAAAGCGCCCGATCCCGGCGCGGACGCCGAGGCCACGGGCATCACGCACGACTCGCGCGCCGTACGCCCCGGCGACATCTACGCGGCGCTGCCCGGCGCCCGCTTCCACGGCGCCGACTTCGCCCCCCAGGCCGCCGACCTCGGCGCCGCCGCGATCCTGACCGACCCGGCGGGCGCCGACCGCGCCGCCGCCACCGGGCTGCCGGTCCTCGTCGTGGACGACCCGCGCGGCCGGATGGGCGCCCTGGCCGTCGCGATCTACGGCGAGCCGGGCCGTGACCTGCTGCAGATCGGCATCACCGGCACCTCGGGCAAGACCACCACCGCGTACCTCATCGAGGGCGGGCTGCGCGCAGCGTCCGTTGAGGGCGGTGGTGGGCGACGGGAGGGAGGGCTCAGGGCCGCGGCCGAGAAGGGTAAGGGGGGCCTCACCGGGCTGATCGGCACCGTCGAGTCCCGGATCGGCGACGAGCGGCTCAAGAGCGAGCGGACCACGCCCGAGGCCACCGACCTCCAGGCGCTCTTCGCGGTGATGCGCGAGCGCGGCGTCCGCTCGGTCGCCATGGAGGTCTCCAGCCACGCCCTGGTCCTCGGCCGGGTCGACGGCACCGTCTTCGACGTCGCCGTCTTCAACAACCTCAGCCCCGAGCACCTCGACTTCCACCCGGACATGGAGGACTACTTCGCGGCGAAGTCGCAGCTGTTCACCGCGGCCCGCAGCCGCGTCGGAGTCGTCAACTTCGACGACGAGTACGGCAAGCGGCTCGCCCGGGAGTCCGAGGTTCCGGTCACCACCTTCTCCGCCGAGGGGCACCCCGACGCCGACTGGCGCGCCGAGGACGTCGAGGTCGGCCCGCTCGGCTCGACGTTCACCGCGGTCGGCCCGGCCGGCGAGTCCGTACGGGCCGCGGCCCCGCTGCCCGGCCCGTTCAACGTCGCCAACGCGCTGGCCGCCATCACCGCTCTCGTCGTCGCGGGGACCGACCCGCAGACCGCCGCCGACGGGGTCGCCGCCGTTCCGGGCGTCCCCGGCCGCCTGGAGCGCGTCGACGCGGGCCAGCCCTACCTCGCGGTCGTCGACTACGCCCACAAGCCCGACGCCGTCGAATCCGTCCTGCGCGCCCTGCGCAAGGTCACCGACGGCAAGGTGCACGCCGTCCTCGGCTGCGGCGGCGACCGCGACCCGCACAAGCGCGGCCCGATGGGCGCCGCGCTGGCCCGGCTCGCCGACACCGCCGTCCTCACCTCCGACAACCCGCGCTCCGAGGACCCGCTCGCCATCCTCGCCGCCATGCTCGCCGGGGCCGCCGAGGTGCCCGCGCACGAGCGCGCCACCGTCCTCATCGAGGAGGACCGGGCCGCGGCCATCGCGGCCGCCGTCGCCCGCGCCGAGCCCGGCGACACCGTCCTCGTCGCAGGCAAGGGCCACGAGCAGGGGCAGGACATCGCCGGTGTGGTGCGGCCCTTCGACGACCGGCAGGTGCTGCGCGAGGCCATCGAGTCCGCCGAGTCCGCCAAGCACCGGAACCACCAGGGATGACAGAACGCCATGCGCGCACCGACCAACAGCTGGAAACCCCCCTCCCGCACCGGGGGGGACCGGTGATCGCCCTCTCCCTCGCCGAGATCGCCGCCATCGTCTCGGGGCAGCCGCACGACATACCGGACCTCGACCGCAAGATCACGGGCCCGGTCGTGATCGACTCCCGCGAGGTGCGCCCCGGCGGCCTCTTCGCCGCCTTCGCGGGCGAGAACGTGGACGGCCACGACTTCGCGCAGCGCGCCGTCGAGGCGGGCGCGGCAGCCGTACTGGCCGCCCGCCCCGTGGGCGTTCCCGCGATCGTCGTCGACGATGTCGAGACCGCGCTCGGCGCCCTCGCCCGCGCCGCCGTCGAACGCCTCGGCACCACCGTCGTCGCCCTCACCGGCTCGTCCGGCAAGACCAGCACCAAGGATCTGATCGCGCAAGCGCTGGAGCGGATCGCCCCCACCGTCTGGACTCCCGGCTCTCTCAACAACGAGATCGGCCTGCCGCTCACCGCGCTGCGCGCCGAGCCCGGCACCCAGCACCTCGTCCTGGAGATGGGCGCCCGCGGCATCGGCCACATCCGCTACCTCGCCGGGCTCACCCCGCCCCGGATCGGCGTCGTGCTCAACGTCGGCACCGCGCACATCGGCGAGTTCGGCGGCCGCGAGCAGATCGCCCAGGCCAAGGGGGAGTTGGTCGAGGTGCTGCCCGCCGCGGCCGAGGGCGGCGTCGCCGTGCTGAACGCCGACGACCCCCTCGTACGCGCCATGGCGGCCCGCACCAAGGCCCGTACGGTCCTCTTCGGCGAGGCCGAGGACGCGGACGTACGAGCCGAGGACATCCGCCTCGGCGAGGCCGGGCAGCCCGCCTTCACGCTTCGAACACCGACCGGGTGCAGCGGCGTGACCTTGCGGCTGTACGGTGAGCATCACGTGTCGAACGCGCTCGCCGCGGCCGCCGTCGCCCATGAGCTGGGCATGCCCGTCCACGAGATCGCCCAGGCGCTCTCCGCGGCGGGACAGCTCTCCCGCTGGCGGATGGAGGTCACCGAGCGCTCGGACGGCGTGACGGTCGTCAACGACGCCTACAACGCGAACCCCGACTCCATGCGAGCCGCGCTGCGCGCCCTCGCCGCCATGGGGAAGGCCTCACGGGCCCAAGGGGGTCGTACGTGGGCCGTCCTCGGCCTGATGGCCGAGCTCGGCGAGGAGTCGCTCGCCGAGCACGACGCGGTCGGGCGGCTCGCCGTCCGGCTCAACGTCAGCAAGCTCGTGGCGGTAGGGGGCCAGGAGGCCGCCTGGCTCGACATGGGCGCCAAGAACGAGGGTTCGTGGGGTGAGGAGTCGGTGCACGTGTCCGACGCGGAGACGGCGATCGACCTGTTGCGCAGCGAGCTGCGCCCGGGGGATGTCGTGCTGGTGAAGGCGTCCAGGTCGGTCGGCCTGGAGCGGATCGCCCAGGCATTGCTCGACGGCACGGGTGAGGGCGAGGTCGCCGGCCGATGAGGCAGATCCTGTTCTCGGGAGTCATCGGGCTCTTCCTCACCCTGGTCGGTACCCCGCTGCTGATCCGGCTGCTCGCCCGCAAGGGATACGGGCAGTACATCCGCGACGACGGCCCGCGCGACCACCACAGCAAACGCGGCACCCCCACCATGGGCGGCATCGCCTTCATCCTGGCCACGCTCATCGCGTACGTCCTGACGAAGGTGATCACCTCCAGCGAGCCGACCTTCTCGGGCGTGCTGGTGCTGTTCCTGATGGCCGGGATGGGCCTGGTCGGCTTCCTGGACGACTACATCAAGATCGTCAAGCAGCGGAGTCTCGGCCTGCGCGCCAAGGCGAAGATGGCGGGCCAGCTCATCGTCGGCATCGCCTTCGCGATCCTGTCGCTCAACTTCGCCGACTCGCGCGGCCAGACCCCGGCCATCGACAAGCTGTCCTTCACCCAGGACTTCGGCTGGTCCCTCGGCCCGGTGATCTTCACGATCTGGGCGCTGTTCATGATCCTTGCGATGTCGAACGGCGTGAACCTCACCGACGGCCTCGACGGCCTGGCCACCGGCGCGTCCGTGATGGTCTTCGGCGCTTACACCTTCATCGGCGTCTGGAAGTACCAGGAGTCCTGCGCCAACGCGGCGACCCTCACCAACCCCGGCGCGTGCTTCGAAGTCCGCGACCCGCTCGACCTCGCCGTCGTCGCCTCCGCCCTGATGGGCGCCTGCTTCGGCTTCCTGTGGTGGAACACCTCTCCCGCCAAGATCTTCATGGGCGACACCGGCTCGCTGGCCCTCGGCGGCGCGCTCGCCGGCCTGGCGATCTGCTCCCGTACGGAACTGCTGCTCGCCCTGCTCGGCGGCCTCTTCGTCCTTATCACCATGTCCGTGGTGATCCAGGTCGGCTCCTTCCGGCTCACCGGGAAGCGGGTCTTCCGCATGGCGCCGCTCCAGCACCACTTCGAGCTCAAGGGCTGGACAGAAGTGCTGGTCGTGGTCAGATTCTGGATCATTCAGGGCATGTGCGTCATCGTGGGTCTGGGTCTCTTCTACGCGGGCTGGGCGGCCGACAAGTGATCTGGACAGGCAAGCGTGTCACCGTTGCCGGCCTCGGCGTCTCCGGGGTCCCCGCCGCGCGCGTGCTGCGGGATCTCGGCGCCGAGGTGACGGTCGTCAACGACGGCGACGACGAGCGCGCACGCCTGCAGGCGGCCGAGCTGGAGGCCCGGGGAATCACGGTGCGCCTCGGCGACGCGGCGACGCTGCCCAAGGGGACCGAGCTGATCGTCACCACGCCGGGGTGGAAGCCCGACAAGCCACTCTTCGCGGCGGCTGCCGAGGAAGGCATTCCGGTCTGGGGCGACGTCGAGCTGGCCTGGCAACTGCGCGGCCCCGGGGCCGCCCCCTGGCTCGCGGTCACCGGCACCAACGGCAAGACCACCACCGTCCAGATGCTGGCCTCCATCCTGGAGGCCGCGGGACTGCGGGCCGCTGCCGTCGGCAACATCGGCGTCTCGCTGCTGGACGTCGTGCTGTCGGAGCAGCCGTACGACGTCCTCGCCGTCGAGCTCTCCAGCTACCAGCTGCACTGGGCGCCCTCCGTGCGCGCCCACTCCGCCGCCGTGCTCAACCTCGCGCCCGACCACCTCGACTGGCACGGCTCCATGCAGGCGTACGCCGCCGACAAGGGCCGGATCTACGAGGGCAACAAGGTCGCCTGCGTCTACAACGCCGACGACCCCGCAACCGAGGAACTGGTCCGCGCGGCCGACGTCGAGGAGGGCTGCCGCGCCATCGGCTTCACCCTCGACACTCCCGCCCCCTCCCAACTCGGCGTCGTCGAGGGCATCCTCGTCGACCGCGCCTTCGTCCAGGACCGCTACAACAGCGCCCAGGAGCTCGCCGAGGTCTCCGACGTCCAGCCCCCGGCCCCGCACAACATCGCCAACGCCCTCGCCGCCGGGGCCCTCGCCCGCGCCTTCGGCGTCGAACCCGCGGCCGTACGCGACGGGCTGCGGGCCTTCCGCCCCGACGCCCACCGCATCGCGCACGTAGCGGACGTGGACGGGATCGCGTACGTCGACGACTCGAAGGCCACCAACACCCACGCCACCGAGGCGTCTCTCGCCTCCTTCGAGCACATCGTGTGGATCGCGGGCGGCCTCGCCAAGGGCGCCACCTTCGACGACCTCGTCGCGAAGTCCGCGTCCCGGCTGCGCGGTGCGGTCCTCATCGGCGCCGACCGGGCCCTGATCCGCGAAGCGCTCGCGCGACACGCCCCCGAGGTCCCGGTCGTGGACCTCGACCGGACCGACACTGGGGCGATGGCCGCGGCGGTGGGCGAAGCGGCGCGGCTCGCCCGGCCGGGAGACACCGTCCTGCTGGCCCCGGCCTGCGCCTCCATGGACATGTTCGTCAATTACGGCAAGCGCGGCGACGCCTTCGCGGACGCCGTACGGGACCTGGGAGCCGGCACCGGCGGTGGGCAGGAGCAGGCGCAGGGGCGGTAGCCGGAGGTCCCCGCCGCGGAACGATCCGGCGCACCACACCTTACGGAGGGGACATGACGGCGCGGACGGAGAGACCGGCGGCGCTGCGCCCCGAGGGGCGCGGCACCCGTACCCCGAAACCCCCGAGCGGCAGCGCCTGGCGGGGGCTTCGTCAGCTGCACACCCGGGCCCGGCGCGCCTGGGACCGGCCGCTGACCGCGTACTACCTGATCCTCGGCGGGAGCCTGCTGCTCACCGTGCTCGGCCTGGTGATGGTGTACTCCGCCTCGATGATCCAGGCCCTGCAGTCCGGGCTCGCCCCCACGTACTTCTTCCGCAAGCAGCTGGTGGCCGCGGTCCTCGGCACCGGGCTGCTGCTCCTCGCCTCCCGCATGCCGGTACGCCTGCACCGCCTGCTGGCCTACCCGCTGCTCGCCGTCTCCCTGTTCCTGATGGCCCTGGTCCAGGTGCCGGGGATAGGGCACTCGGTCAACGGCAACACGAACTGGCTCCAGCTCGGGGGCCCGTTCCAGCTCCAGCCCAGCGAGTTCGGCAAGCTCGCCCTCGTCCTCTGGGGCGGCGACCTGCTCGCCCGCAAACAGGACCTGCGGCTGCTGACCCAGTGGAAGCACCTGCTCGTCCCGCTCGTCCCCGCGGCCTTCATCCTGCTCGGACTGATCATGCTCGGCGGCGACATGGGCACCGCGATCATCCTCACCGCGATCCTCTTCGGCCTGCTGTGGCTGGCCGGCGCCCCCACCCGGCTCTTCGCGGGCGTCCTCGCGGGCGCCGGGCTGCTCGGCGCCATCCTCGTCACCACCAGCGAGAACCGGATGGCCCGGCTCGGCTGCCTCGGCGCCACCGAGCCCGGCGAGGGCGACCGCTGCTGGCAGGCGGTGCACGGAATCTACGCGCTGGCCAACGGCGGATGGTTCGGTTCCGGGCTCGGTGCGAGCGTGGAGAAATGGGGCGAACTCCCGGAACCTCACACGGACTTCATCTTCGCCGTGACCGGGGAGGAACTGGGGCTGGCGGGGACGCTGTCGGTCCTGGCACTGTTCGCGGCTCTAGGCTATGCGGGTATCCGCGTGGCCGGACGCACGGAGGACCCCTTCGTGAGGTACGCCGCGGGAGGCGTGACCACCTGGATCACGGCCCAGGCCGTGATCAACATCGGTGCGGTGCTCGGCCTGCTGCCGATCGCCGGTGTCCCGCTCCCGCTGTTCTCCTACGGGGGCTCCGCCCTGCTGCCGACCATGTTCGCCATCGGGCTGCTGATCGCCTTCGCGCGAGCCGAGCCCGCCGCCAGGGCGGCCCTGGCCACGCGGCAGCCCGCTTTGCGGAAGAAGCTGGCTGGGGTGAGATGGAAGACGATGCGACGGCGCGCCACGAGGCGGCCGTCCGGAGAGCGGTGAATTTCGGTGCATGTCGTACTCGCCGGTGGGGGGACCGCCGGCCACATCGAGCCCGCGCTCGCCCTCGCGGACGCCCTGCGCAGGCAGGACCCGACCGTGGGGATCACGGCCCTCGGCACTGAGCGCGGACTCGAGACCCGGCTCGTGCCCGAGCGGGGCTACGAACTGGCGCTGATCCCCGCCGTACCGCTGCCGCGCAAGCCCACGCCGGAGCTGATCACCGTCCCCGGCCGGCTGCGCGGCACCATCAAGGCCGCCGAGCAGATCCTGGAGCGCACCAAAGCCGACTGCGTGGTCGGCTTCGGCGGCTATGTGGCGCTGCCCGGCTATCTGGCCGCCAAGCGGCTCGGCGTGCCGATCGTCGTCCACGAGGCCAACGCCCGCCCGGGCCTCGCCAACAAGATCGGCTCCCGGTACGCCCACCAGGTCGCGGTCAGCACCCCGGACAGCAAGCTGCGGAACGCCCGCTACATCGGCATTCCGCTGCGCCGCGCCATCGCCACCCTCGACCGGGCCGCGGTGCGCCCCGAGGCGCGTGCCGCGTTCGGCCTCGACCCCCACCTGCCCACGCTGCTGGTCTCCGGCGGCTCGCAGGGCGCCCGCCGCCTCAACGAGGTCGTCCAGACGATCGCCCCGGCCCTCCAGCGCTCCGGCATCCAGATCCTGCACGCCGTCGGCCCGAAGAACGAACTGCCGCATGTGGACAACATGCCGGGAATGCCCCCGTATATCCCGGTACCGTACGTGGACCGGATGGACCTCGCGTACGCAGCGGCCGACATGATGCTCTGCCGCGCAGGCGCGATGACCGTCGCCGAACTGTCCGCGGTCGGCCTCCCGGCCGCGTACGTTCCGCTGCCGATCGGCAACGGTGAGCAGCGGCTCAACGCCCAGCCTGTGGTCAAGGCGGGCGGCGGCCTGCTGGTCGACGACGCCGAGCTGACCCCGGAGTGGGTGCAGGGCAACGTGCTCCCGGTGCTGGCCGATCCGCACCGGCTGTACGAGATGTCCCGCGCCGCGGCGGAGTTCGGCCGCCGGGACGCCGACGACCTGCTCGTCGGCATGGTGTACGAGGCGATTGCCGCACGCCGCCAGGTGTGAGGCCGGGCAGGCCCGGGGTGCCCCGGGCCCTTGGTAAGGAGGCCAGGGAGCGTGGCCGGACCGACCACCGCCGATCGCGGTGCCAGGGAGTCATCGCCGTCCGGCCCGCCCCCGCAACCCCGGCGGAAACGGCGGCTCCGGCTGTCGGTGGCAGGCCGGCGCGCCCTCCTCGCGGCGCTGGCGGTCGTCTCGCTGCTCACCGCGGGCGGGGTCTGGGTGATCTACGGCTCGCAGTGGCTGCGGGTGGAGAAGGTGAGCGCCAAGGGGACCCGGGTCCTCACCCCCGGCCAGGTGGTGGCGGCGGCCGACGTACCGCTGAACACCCCCCTGATGTCCGTCGACACCGCGGCCATCGCCGCCCGCCTGCGCGCGGAACTGCCGCGCATCGACTCCGTGGATGTCGTACGGGTATGGCCGAACGAAATCGGTCTAAAGGTGACCGAGCGGAAGCCGGAAGCCCTTATTGAAAAGGGCGGAAAGTTCATCGAAGTGGACGCCAAGAGCGTCCGCTTCGCAACGGTGGCCAAGGCCCCCGAAGGTGTCCCGCTTCTGGAATTGGACGCGAGCAGGTCGCCGAGTCTCCGCAGATTCGGACCGGCCAGGCTCCAGCGGGAGGCGGTACGGGTCTCCGCCGGACTCCCGGACGCGATTCGCCGCGACACCCGCGTCATCCGAGTCAGTTCATATGACTCCATCACCCTTGAACTGACGGGTGGTCGGATGGTGGCGTGGGGAAGCAGTGAACTGGGCGTGGCCAAGTCGAGGGCACTTCTCGCGCTCATGAAAACCGCGCGGGATGCCGACCACTTCGACGTCAGTGCCCCCACGGCCCCTGTGGTGTCGGGGAGTTGACGCGCCGAGCGGCGGACACGCACCCTGGTTGGCCAGTGCTTGGCGTGATCACATAGGGTGAAAAGAAAAACGGGAGGTTCGGCGTGTTCGTTGAACGCGCAGTGCTTGTCGACTTAGTGTCTCGTTCGAAGAGTCCACAGGGCAGGCACAACTGGTAACCCTAAACTTGACCGTTAGGGTTCGGGTCGGCGATGTGACCGTCCCATTCGGCATCCGTCCGCGCACCGCGACAAACGCGGGACGCGGACACGTAACTCGAGGCGAGAGGCCTTCGACGTGGCAGCACCGCAGAACTACCTCGCAGTCATCAAGGTCGTCGGCATCGGCGGCGGTGGCGTCAACGCCATCAACAGGATGATCGAGGTCGGTCTCAAGGGCGTCGAGTTCATCGCGATCAACACCGATGCACAGGCCCTGCTGATGAGCGACGCCGACGTCAAGCTCGACGTCGGCCGCGAGCTCACCCGCGGCCTCGGCGCCGGCGCCAATCCCGATGTCGGCCGCAAGGCGGCCGAGGACCACCGCGAGGAGATCGAAGAGGTCCTCAAGGGGGCCGACATGGTCTTCGTGACCGCGGGGGAGGGTGGCGGCACGGGCACCGGCGGCGCTCCGGTCGTGGCCAACATCGCGCGTTCCCTGGGCGCCCTGACGATCGGCGTGGTCACCCGCCCGTTCACCTTCGAGGGCCGCCGCCGCGCGAACCAGGCCGAGGACGGCATCGCCGCGTTGCGCGACGAGGTCGACACCCTCATCGTGATCCCGAACGACCGGCTGCTGTCGATCTCCGACCGTCAGGTGAGCGTGCTCGACGCCTTCAAGTCGGCGGATCAGGTGCTCCTGTCCGGTGTCCAGGGCATCACCGACCTCATCACCACCCCTGGCCTCATCAACCTCGACTTCGCCGACGTCAAGTCCGTGATGTCCGAGGCCGGGTCCGCGCTCATGGGCATCGGCTCGGCCCGCGGCGACGACCGCGCGGTGGCCGCGGCCGAGATGGCCATTTCGTCGCCGCTGCTCGAGGCATCCATCGACGGCGCCCGCGGCGTACTGCTGTCCATCTCCGGCGGCTCGGACCTCGGTCTCTTCGAGATCAACGAGGCCGCCCAGCTGGTCAGCGAGGCGGCCCACCCCGAGGCGAACATCATCTTCGGCGCGGTCATCGACGACGCGCTCGGCGACGAGGTCCGGGTCACCGTCATCGCGGCGGGCTTCGACGGCGGTCAGCCGCCGTCCAAGAACCGCGACAAGGTGCTCGGCACGACCAGCGGCCGCGACGACTCGTACCCGGGCGCGGGCCGTACGCCCTCCGACGGAGCGGGCGGCCGCCCGTCGTTCGGCGGCCTCGGCACCGTCACCCCGCGCGATCTGCCCGGCGAGCGTGAGCCGGACCGGACCGAGTCGGCCCCGGCGGGCGAGGTGCCCTCGCCTCCGGCGGGGCCACCGCAGGTTCCCTCGGCCCGCCCGTACCAGGACAGCCAGGCCGAGGAACTGGACGTCCCGGACTTCCTGAAGTAACCGGCCCGACGTGATAGGGCAGCAGCACTCGACGAGCGGCGCGCACTTCGCTTTCACCGACCGGTGGGGCGGGGTGAGCGCCGCTCCGTACGACCAGCTCAATCTCGGCGGCGCGGTCGGCGACGACCCCGGAGCCGTACGGGCCAACCGCGAACTCGCGGCGAAGGAGCTGGACCTCGACCCGGCGCGGGTCGTCTGGATGAACCAGGTGCACGGGCGGGACGTAGCGGTAGTCGAGGGGCCGTGGGAGAGCGACGGCACTCCGGAAGTGGACGCCGTGGTGACGACCGGGCGCGGTCTCGCCCTGGCCGTTCTCACCGCGGACTGCACCCCCGTCCTGCTGGCCGACCCGGTCGCGGGCGTCGCCGCCGCGGCCCACGCCGGGCGCCCGGGACTTGTGGCCGGAGTCGTGCCGGCGGCCGTCGAGGCGATGCTGTCCCTCGGCGCCGAGGCGTCGCGCATCACGGCCGTTACGGGACCCGCGATCTGCGGACGTTGCTACGAGGTGCCGGAAGAGATGCGGGCGGATGTGGCGCGGGCCGTTCCGGAGACGTGGTCGACCACGAGCTGGGGTACGCCGGCCGTGGACGTCACCGCCGGAGTTCTTGCGCAACTTGCCCGGTTTGGCGTGGAGATGTGCTCGACGTCTCCCATCTGCACCCTGGAATCGCCCGATTTCTTTTCATACCGCCGCGATCGCAAGACGGGTCGGCTGGCCGGATACGTCTGGCTGGACTGATGGGACTGGCATGACTGACCGCAGAGCTCAACTCGCCGAGAATCTGGTGCGGGTGGAGGAACGTATCTCCGCCGCCTGTGCCGCCGCGGGGAGGAAGCGGGACGAAGTGACCCTGATCGTGGTCACCAAGACCTACCCCGCGAGCGATGTCCGGCTGCTCGCGGAGCTCGGCGTACGGCACGTCGCGGAGAACCGGGACCAGGAGGCCGCATCCAAGGCGGCCGAGTGCTCCGATCTCCCTCTCAACTGGCACTTCGTCGGGCAACTCCAGACGAACAAGGTCCGTTCCGTGGTGAGTTATGCCGATCTGGTGCAGTCGGTCGACCGGCCGAAGCTCGTCACCGCACTCTCCGGCGCGGCCGTGCGCGCCGGACGCGAGATCGGCTGCCTCGTCCAAGTCGCCCTGGACGCCGAGTCGGGGGAGACCGGAGGCAGGGGCGGGGCGGCACCCGACGCCGTGCCGGAACTCGCCGCCGCGATCGCCGGGGCCGAAGGGCTGCGCCTGGGCGGGGTGATGACCGTCGCGCCGCTCGCCGGGCCGTACGCGGGGCGGCAACGGGCCGCGTTCGAGCGGCTGATGGAAATCTCAGCAAGCCTGCGCGCGGAGCATCCTGCTGGGAACATGGTATCGGCGGGAATGAGCTCGGACCTCGAGGACGCCGTGGCGGCCGGAGCGACACATGTGCGCGTAGGCACTGCGGTACTCGGAGTCAGACCCATGCTCCGGTAACGTCGCGAAGCAAGTCGGACCACAGCAGAAAATATGGTCATTTCCGTCAATAGGCGGACAGGCCGAGTGGATCCAGGGCGACCGGTGACGGGGCCGATCCACCACAGAGCGGAGGACGCAGAGAATGGCCGGCGCGATGCGCAAGATGGCGGTCTACCTCGGCCTCGTGGAGGACGATGGGTACGACGGCCGGGGCTTCGACCCCGATGACGATTTCGAGCCGGAGCTGGGGGCACCTCCCAGCGGTCACGCTGGGGGAGAGCCCGAGCGGGCTCGCCGGCAACATCAGCCACATCAGTCCGAACGGACACAACGGGATGAACCGGTACGGGTCGTCCACCCCCCGGCGCAGCGTGAACCGCTGGCGATCGCCGCGGAAAGCGGACGACCCGCCCGTATCGCACCCGTGGCATCCATCACACCTGAACGCCAGAATTTGGAGAAGAACGCACCGGTGATCATGCCCAAGGTCGTGTCCGAGCGTGAGCCCTACCGCATCACGACTCTGCACCCCCGGACCTACAACGAAGCCCGTACCATCGGGGAACACTTCCGTGAGGGCACTCCGGTGATCATGAATCTGACGGAGATGGATGACACCGATGCGAAGCGACTTGTCGACTTTGCGGCTGGATTGGTGTTTGGTCTTCACGGCAGTATCGAGCGAGTGACGCAGAAGGTGTTCCTGTTGTCGCCTGCTAACGTCGATGTCACGGCGGAGGACAAGGCCCGCATCGCAGAGGGCGGGTTCTTCAACCAAAGCTGAGACGCAACACCGGTCACCGAGGCTGCGAGGCCCGGCGCGAGTAAGGGGAGAGGCAACGCGAGATGGACATCGCACTGCAGGTGGTCTACATCGCGCTGTACTGCTTCCTGATCGTGTTGATCTTCAGGTTGATCATGGACTACGTCTTCCAGTTCGCCCGCTCATGGCAACCCGGCAAGGCGATGGTGGTGCTCCTCGAGGCCACCTACACTGTCACTGATCCGCCGCTCAAGCTTCTGCGGCGGTTCATTCCGCCGCTGCGTCTCGGGGGCGTGGCGCTCGACCTGTCCTTCTTCGTACTGATGATCATCGTCTACATCCTGATCTCCGTCGTGAGGCAGCTGTGAACGATACGGTCTTGCCGAATGCCGACGACTACGTTGAGGTGAAGAGATGCCGTTGACCCCCGAGGACGTGCGGAACAAGCAGTTCACGACCGTCCGCCTCCGAGAAGGCTATGACGAGGACGAGGTCGATGCCTTCCTCGACGAGGTCGAAGCCGAACTGACCCGGCTGCTGCGGGAGAACGAGGACCTGCGCGCCAAGCTGGCCGCAGCGACCCGTGCCGCCGCGCAGAACCAGCAGCAGGGGATGCGCAAGCCGCCGGAGCAGCAGGACCGTGGCGGTGCGCCCGTACCCGCCGCCATATCCGGACCGCAGCCGGTGCCGCCACAGCAGCAGATGGGCCCGCCCCAGCTGCCCGGTGGCGCACCCCAGCTGCCCGCAGGTCCCGGTGGTCACGGCCCGCAAGGTCCGCACGGCCCCGGTCCCATGGGCCAGGGCGGCCCCATGGGTGGTCCGATGGGCGGCCCCATGGGCCCCGGCGGACCGCAGCTGCCGCAGCCCGGTCAGGGCCCCGGTGGCGACAGTGCCGCCCGCGTGCTCTCGCTTGCCCAGCAGACCGCGGACCAGGCGATCGCGGAGGCCCGTTCCGAGGCCAACAAGATCGTCGGCGAGGCCCGCAGCCGTGCCGAGGGCCTGGAGCGGGACGCCCGTTCCAAGGCCGACGCGCTCGAGCGGGACGCCCAGGAGAAGCACCGCGTCGCGATGGGCTCGCTCGAGTCCGCCCGCGCCACGCTGGAGCGCAAGGTCGAGGACCTGCGCGGCTTCGAGCGCGAGTACCGGACCCGCCTGAAGTCGTACCTGGAGAGCCAGCTGCGCCAGCTGGAGAACCAGGCCGACGACTCGCTGGCCCCCCCGCGTACCCCGTCCGCGCCTTCGCTGCCGCCGTCCCCGTCGATGGCGGGCGCGGGTGCCGGGCCGATGGGCGGCCACACCATGGGGGGTAACCAGACCATGGGCGGCCACGGTCACGGTCCGGGTGGCGGTGCCCCGTCGTACGGCGGACAGCAGCAGCAGATGTCCCCGGCCATGACCCAGCCGATGGCGCCGGTGCGGCCGCAGGGTCCGCAGCCGATGCAGCAGGCGCCGTCGCCGATGCGTGGCTTCCTCATCGACGAGGACGACAACTGACGGCCCACCGCGCGGTGAGCGCGTAGCCGTCGGCAGCTCGAACGGGCGGGGCCCGGGACATCGTCCCGGGCCCCGCCCGTTGCCGTGCTGACGCGCGTGGCCCGGCGCTCTGCGGCCAACGCCCCCGGCGCGGTGCGCCAGGGGCGTTGGTGGTGCCGGCTGCAGGCCGTTTATGCCTTGCGGAGGCGGAAGGTGAGGGACAGGCCCTCGTCCTCGAGCGGGTCCCCGTACGACGCGTCCGCCTCGCCGGAGGCGAAGTCCGTTGCGAGGACCTCGTCGGCGATCAGCCCCGCGTGATCCTCCAGCGCCGTACGGACCTCCTCGTCCGTCGACTGCCAGCGCAGAGCGATGCGGTCGGCGACATCCAGGCCGCTGTTCTTGCGGGCCTCCTGGATCAGCCGGATCGCGTCACGGGCCAGGCCCGCGCGCCGCAACTCCGGTGTGATCTCCAGGTCGAGCGCCACCGTCGCGCCCGCGTCCGAGGCCACCGACCAGCCCTCGCGCGGGGTCTCGGTGATGATGACCTCCTCCGGCGAGAGGGTGACCCGCTCGCCGTCCACCTCCACCGAGGCCGTGCCCTCGCGCAGCGCCACCGACAGCGCGGCGGCATCCGCCTCGGCGATGGCCTTGGCGACCGCCTGGACGCCCCTGCCGAAGCGCTTGCCCAGGGCGCGGAAGTTGGCCTTCGCCGTGGTGTCCACCAGGGAGCCGCCGACCTCGGAGAGTGAGGCCAGCTCGCTGACGTTCAGCTCCTCGGCGATCTGGGCGCGGAGTTCATCACCCAGCGACTCGAAGCCGGCGGCCGCGACGAGCGCACGGGACAGCGGCTGCCGGGTCTTCACACCCGACTCGGCACGCGTCGCACGCCCCAGCTCCACCAGGCGTCGCACCAGCACCATCTGTTGCGAGAGTTGGGGGTCGATCAGCGCGGTGTCCGCGCGGCCGGCCAGGTCGACAGGTGCACCGACTCCGGCGCGTCCGGGGTCACCGGCACCACCAGGTCCTGCCACACCCGCTCGGTGATGAACGGGACGACCGGTGCCATCAGCCGCGTCACCGTCTCGATCACCTCGTGCAGCGTGCGGAGCGCGGACGCGTCGCCCTGCCAGAAGCGGCGGCGCGAGCGGCGCACGTACCAGTTGGACAGGTCGTCGACGAAGGCCGAGAGCAGCTTGCCCGCGCGCTGGGTGTCGTACGACTCCAGGGCCTGGGTGACCTGGTCGGTCAGCGCGTTCAGCTCGCTGAGCAGCCAGCGGTCCAGCAGCGGCCGCTCCGCCGGGGCCGGGTCCGCGTCGCTGGGCGCCCAGCCGGACGTCCTGGCGTACAGCGCCTGGAAGGCGACCGTGTTCCAGTACGTGAGGAGCGTCTTGCGGACGACCTCCTGGATCGTGCCGTGGCCGACCCGGCGCGCCGCCCACGGCGAGCCGCCGGCCGCCATGAACCAGCGCACCGCGTCCGCGCCGTGCTGGTCCATGAGCGGGATCGGCTGGAGGATGTTGCCCAGGTGCTTGGACATCTTCCGGCCGTCCTCGGCGAGGATGTGCCCGAGGCAGACCACGTTCTCGTACGACGACCGGTCGAAGACGAGCGTGCCGACCGCCATCAGCGTGTAGAACCAGCCGCGGGTCTGGTCGATGGCCTCCGAGATGAACTGCGCGGGGTAGCGCTTCTCGAAGGTCTCCTTGTTGCGGTACGGGTAGCCCCACTGCGCGAAGGGCATCGAGCCCGAGTCGTACCAGGCGTCGATCACCTCGGGCACCCGGGTCGCGGTCAGCGAGCAGCCTTCGGCGGTGCAGGTGAAGGTGATCTCGTCGATGAACGGGCGGTGCGGGTCGAGGCCCGTCTGGTCGGTGCCGGTGAGCTCGGAGAGCTCGGTGAGGGAGCCGACGCAGGTGAGGTGGTCCTCCTCGCAGCGCCAGACCGGGAGCGGCGTGCCCCAGTAGCGGTTCCGGGAGAGCGCCCAGTCGATGTTGTTGTTGAGCCAGTCGCCGAAGCGTCCGTGCTTGACCGCCTCCGGGTACCAGTTGGTGCGCTCGTTCTCCCGCAGGAGGGCGTCCTTGACCGCGGTGGTGCGGATGTACCAGGACGGCTGCGCGTAGTAGAGCAGCGCGGTGTGGCAGCGCCAGCAGTGCGGGTAGCTGTGCTCGTACGGCAGGTGCTTGAAGAGCAGTTCGCGCTGCTGGAGGTCCTTGACCAGCGCCTCGTCGGCCTTCTTGAAGAACGTGCCGCCGACGAGCGGGACGTCCGCCTCGAAGGTGCCGTCCGGGCGCACCGGGTTGACGACCGGCAGACCGTACGCGCGGCAGACCTTGAGGTCGTCCTCACCGAAGGCGGGGGACTGGTGGACCAGGCCCGTACCGTCGTCGGTCGTCACGTACTCGGCGTTGACGACGAAGTGCGCGTTTTCGATCTCGACGAGCGAGAACGGGCGGTCGTAGGCCCAGCGCTCCATCTCGGCGCCGGTGAAGGTCTGGCCGGTCGGCTCCCACCCCACGTCGAGCGCCTTCTCCAGCAGCGGCTCGGCGACGACCAGCTTTTCCTTGCCGTCCGTCGCGACGACGTACGTCACCTCGGGGTGGGCGGCGACCGCGGTGTTGGAGACCAGCGTCCACGGGGTCGTCGTCCAGACCAGCAGGGCCGCCTCGCCCGCCAGTGGTCCCGAGGTCAGCGGGAAGCGGACGTAGACGGACGGGTCGATGACCGTCTCGTAGCCCTGCGCCAGCTCGTGGTCGGACAGGCCGGTGCCGCAGCGGGGACACCAGGGGGCGACCCGGTGGTCCTGGACCAGCAGGCCCTTGTTGAAGATCTCCTTCAGCGACCACCACACCGACTCGATGTACTCGGGGTTCATGGTCCAGTAGGCGTCGTCCAGGTCGACCCAGTAGCCCATGCGCGTGGTGAGCTCGGCGAAGGCGTCCGTGTGCCGGCTCACCGACTCGCGGCACTTGGCGTTGAAGGCGGCGATGCCGTACGCCTCGATGTCCTGCTTGCCGGAGAAGCCGAGCTCCTTCTCGACCGCGAGCTCCACGGGCAGGCCGTGGCAGTCCCAGCCGGCCTTGCGGCCCACGTGGTAGCCCTGCATGGTCCGGAAGCGCGGGAAGACGTCCTTGAAGACGCGGGCCTCGATGTGGTGGGCGCCCGGCATGCCGTTCGCGGTCGGCGGGCCCTCGTAGAAGACCCACTCGGGCCGACCCTCGGACTGCTCCAGGGTGCGGGCGAAGACCTTGCTCTCGCGCCAGAAGTCGAGCACGGCGTGCTCGAGGGCGGGCAGGTCGACCTGGGCGGGGACCTGGCGGTACTGCGTCATCGGATCTTCCTCCGGCGGACACTTTTCGATCTCCGTCGGAGGGACGAGAGCACTTCGCTCCCGCGGTACCACCCTCCTTGGCGGTGGAGCGTTCCCACCGCCCCCTCATTGGGGTCGCGCTGCCGGGTCTAGTCGCTCGCAAGCTGCTCAGCTGGAGCTTTCTTCCGGCGACTCCGGGGTGATCTTCACGTCGCGCTCGCCCCCGGGCTCGCACCGTCCCCGGGTCGCTCATGGCTGCGTACGGCGCTACTCGTCCCCTTCCACGCCTGTCGCTGCGCCCAGTGTACGGGCCTTCGCCGACCGCGGCGGACCGGTTTCCCGGTGACCCGAATGGCGACATACGGGCCGACGGAGTGCGGCCGGCGGATTACGGGGCGGGGAGCGGGGCACAACGGTTGCAGACCTGCCCCGACGGCGTGGCAGGGGCGGCGTGCCCCGTTGCCGCGCACTTGGAGTCGATTTATCGTCCCAGCACGATTCGCGTGCAAGATCACAATATGTGAAGGGGCCGCGACCATGGTGGCGAAAAAGTCCGCCGTGAAGAAGTCGGCGTCCGCCGGATCCGCAGGCGCGGCGCCCAGGAAATCATCGGCGAGGAAGAGCACCGTGAAGACGAGCACGCGAGTGGCGAAGGCGGCACCTGAGAAGAAGGCGACGGCTGGGGCTGCGAAGACGGCGCCGCCGAAGAAGTCGGCGGCGAGGAAGGCCCCCGCGAAGAAGGCCGCCGTCAAGGCCGCACCCAAGAAGAGCGCGCCCAAGAAGACCGCGTCCAAGGAGGCCGCGGCCGAGCAGGCCGCGGCCGAGAAGACGGTCGCCGAGGAGCCCACGGCGCAGAAGGCCGCGCCCGCGAAGAAGGCCCCTGCCAAGAAGGCCGCGCCCAAGAAGGCGGCGGCGAAGAAGGCCCCGCCGGCGAAGGTGGCCGCAGCCCAGGAGACGGCACCCGGGACGACCACCCGGGCCGTGAAGAAGACCACGGCCGGCAAGACGGCCAAGAAGGCCGCGCCGGCGAAGAAGGCGGCGCCCGCCGCCCGGAAGCCCGCGACGAAGACGGGAGCCAAGTCGGTGGTTGCGAAGAAGACCCCGGGCCGGGCGTCGGCCGCCAGGAAGGCCCCTGCCGCGCCCGCCGCCGCACCGGCCCCCGGCCCCGCCTCCGCCGTGCCGAAGGCCCGCGTCACCCAGGCCGCACCCGCCGAACTCGCCGTACGCCCGGGCGAGGAGCCCTGGACCCCGGCAGAGGTGGAGGAGGCCCGGGCCGAGCTGAACGCGGAAGCCGAGCGGCTGCGCGACGAGCTCCTCGCGTCCGAAGCGGCGATCACCGGTCTGATGCGCGACTCCGGCGACGGAGCGGGGGACGACCAGGCCGACACCGGCACCAAGAACATCACCCGCGAACACGAGCTGTCGCTCGCCGCCAACGCGCGCGAGATGCTCGTGCAGACCGAGCGGGCCCTGGAGCGGCTCGACGCGGGCACGTACGGGCTCTGCGAGTCCTGCGGCAAGCCGATCGGCAAGGCGCGGATGCAGGCGTTCCCGCGCGCCACCCTGTGCGTCGAGTGCAAGCAGAAGCAGGAGCGCCACTGAGCGCCCGCACGTGTGTGCCGTACCCTCGTCCTCAGTTCAGCCGGGCGCGGCCGCCCGGCCCGCGGACAGATGCTGAGGGACTCACGTGGCAGAGGCGGAGCGGACCATCGGTACTCCAGGGTTTGAGGAGGGGGCGCCGGAGCCGGAGCAGACCGAGGAGCCCGCACCGAAGGGCAAGCGGCGGGTCGCGGTGCTGATCGCTGTCGCCGCATTCGCGTACGCCCTGGACCTGGTGAGCAAGATGATCGTGGTGGCCAGGCTGGAGCACCACGCGCCGATCGAGATCGTGGGCGATCTGCTCAAGCTGGAGGCGGTGCGCAACCCGGGTGCCGCGTTCGGCATCGGCGAGGCCCTGACCATCGTCTTCACGATCATCGCGGCCACGGTGATCGTGGTGATCGCGCGGATCGCCCGCAAGCTCTACAGCGTGCCGTGGGCGATCGCCCTCGGGCTGCTGCTCGGCGGGGCCTTCGGGAACCTCACCGACCGGATCTTCCGCTCGCCCGGGGTCTTCCAGGGCGCGGTGGTGGACTTCATCGCCCCCGCCCACTTCGCCGTCTTCAACCTGGCCGACTCGGCGATCGTCTGCGGCGGCTTCCTGATCGTGATCCTGTCCTTCCGCGGGCTGGACCCGGACGGCACGGTCCACAAGGACTGAGCGTACGAGCAGGCGTACGAGGCGTCGCCGGCGTTCCGGCATACTCGACGGGTGAGCACGCTTCCCGAGATCCGCCAGCTGCCCGTACCCGACGGCCTCGAGGGTGAGCGCGTCGACGCCGCCATCGCCCGCATGTTCGGCTTCTCCAGGACCAAGGCCGCCGAGCTGGCCGCCTCAGGGAAGGTCCAGGTAGACGGCACGAAAGCGGGCAAGTCCGACCGCGTTACCGGTGGCGCCTGGCTCGAGGTGGAGATGCCGCAGGCCGCGCCGCCCGTGCAGGTCGTCGCCGAGCCCGTCGAGGGCATGGAGATCGTGCACGACGACGACGACATCGTCGTGATCATGAAACCGATCGGGGTCGCCGCCCACCCGAGCCCCGGCTGGACCGGGACGACGGTCATCGGCGGACTGGCCGCGGCCGGCTACCGGATCTCGACCTCGGGCGCCGCCGAGCGGCAGGGCATCGTGCACCGCCTCGACGTCGGGACGTCCGGCCTGATGGCCGTGGCGAAGTCGGAGCGGGCGTACACGTCGCTCAAGCACCAGTTCCGGGAGCGGACGGTCGACAAGCGCTACCACGCGCTCGTACAGGGCCACCCGGACCCGCTGAGCGGCACCATCGACGCCCCCATCGGCCGCCACCCGCACCACGACTACAAGTGGGCGGTGACCGCCGACGGCAAGCCGAGCGTCACGCACTACGACCTCATCGAGGCGTTCCGCGCCGCCAGTCTGCTCGACATCAAGCTGGAGACCGGCCGCACCCACCAGATCCGGGTCCACATGGCCGCCCACCGCCACCCCTGCGTCGGCGACCTCACCTACGGCGCCGACCCCACCCTCGCCAAGCGGCTGAAGGTCGGGCGGCAATGGCTGCACGCGGTCAGGCTCGGCTTCGAGCACCCCGCGGACAGGCGCTGGGTGGAGTTCGAGAGCGCGTACCCGGACGACCTGCAGCGCGCGCTGGACATCGTGCGCGCGGAGAGCGCGTGACCGCCCCGGCGCGAAACGCCCTGCCGTACGACGTCCGGGTCGCCCGTGACGAGGGGGACCGGGCGGCCTGCTTCGCGGTGCGGACCGAGGTCTTCGTCGCGGAGCAGGGGGTGCCCGCCGAGATCGAGTACGACGCCTACGACGGCGGCGCCGTGCACGTGCTGGCCGTGGGCCCGCAAGGGCCGCTGGGCACCGGGCGGATGCTCCACGGCCGGGCCGCGGCCGCGAAGAACGGCGGCGACGAGAGCGTCGGGGCGCTCGGCCGCCTCGCCGTCACGCGGGCGGCGCGCGGCCTCGGGGTCGGGGCCGCGCTGGTCCGGGCGATCGAGTCCGAGGGGCGCAGGCTCGGCCTCACCGCGATCGACCTGCACGCGCAGGTGTCCGCGCTCGGCTTCTACGAGCGGCTGGGCTACGCGGCGTACGGCGAGGAGTTCCTGGACGCGGGCATCGTGCACCGGTCGATGCGCAGGGCGCTCTAGCCGCGCGCGAGACAACCGGACTCCGCTGGAGCTCCCTCGCGGCGTCCGCACGTGTCGTCGCGAGCCCGGGCGGGTGCCCGGGGGCCCGTCGTAGGATCGCCTGGGAAACCCGAGCGAGGGGATCGCTAATGTCACGCACAGTCGTCGTCAGCGGTGGCGGTACCGGGATCGGGTTCGCGGCGGCCAGGACATTCGCGCGGGACGGCGACCAGCTGGTGCTCATCGGCCGGCGGGCCGATGTCCTCGAGCGGGCCGCGGCCGAGCTGCCGGGCGCCGTGGCCTGCCCGGCCGATCTGACGGACCCGCAGCAGGTCGCGCGGGCCGCGCACTTCGTGTGCGAGGAGTTCGGCGCCGTCGACGTGCTCGTCAACAACGCGGGCGGCAACGGCCGTCTCGAGCCGCCGGCGGCGACCGACGACCCGCTGGCGGCGACCGCCCACGACTGGACGGTCAACTTCCGGCTCAACGTGCTCACCGCCGTGCTGCTCACCGAGGCGCTCCGCGACCATGTGGCCTCGCCCGGCGGCCGGGTGCTGTTCCTCAGCTCCATCGCGGCCCTGCGCGGGTCCGGCCGCCACGCGTACGGCTCCGCGAAGGCAGGCCTGCACCCGTACGCGTTCGCGCTCGCCGCGGACCTCGGGCCGCGCGGCATCACCGTCAACCTCGTCGCCCCCGGCTACATCGAGGAGACCGGCTTCTTCGGCGACGGCATGCCGGAGGAGCGCCGTCAGGCGCGGATCGACGAGACCCTCAACCACCGGGCCGGGCATCCCGGGGACGTCGCCGAGACCCTGCACTGGCTTGCTTCCCCGGCCGCCGACCACATCACCGCCCAGCTGATCCAGGTCAACGGCGGCGCGGAGCGAGGGCGTTAGCCGGCGGAGCGCAGACGTCAGTCGACGTCGACCGGCTTGTCCTCGGTGTCCTCAGGAACCGCCGCCGTGATGACGCGTGGCAGCGCGTACGGGTGCTCGTCGTGCAGCCAGGCGACCATCCGCTCGCGGACCTCGCAGCGCAGCGTCCACACTTCGTCCGCGTCCCGGGCCGTGACCAGGGCACGCACCTCGATCGTGGTCGGGGTGGTGTCGGTCACGGCGAGGCCCCAGTCGCGCCCGTCCCAGGACGGGCAGTCCTGCACGATCTCGTGCAGCTTCTCCCGCATCGCGTTCACCGGCGCCGCGTGGTCCACCTGGAAGAAGACCGTGCCCGTCATCTGCGGGCCGCCGCGCGACCAGTTCTCGAAGGGCTTGCTGGTGAAGTACGAGACCGGCATGGTGATCCGGCGCTCGTCCCAGGTCCGTACGGTCAGGAAGGTGAGGGTGATCTCCTCGACCGTGCCCCACTCGCCGTCCACCACGACCACGTCGCCGATCCGCACCATGTCGCCGAAGGCGATCTGCAGCCCGGCGAAGAGATTGCCCAGCGTGGACTGGGCGGCGATGCCCGCGACGATGCCGAGGATTCCGGCGGAGGCGAGCATCGATGCGCCGAAGGTGCGCATCGCGGGGAAGGTCAGCAGCATCGCGGCCACCGCGACCACCCCGACGACGGCCGTCACCACCCGCTGGATCAGCGTCACCTGGGTGCGCACCCGCCGCACCCGCGCCGCGTCCCGCGTCGCCGTCGCGTAGCGCGAGTACGCCGACTCCACGACCGCCGCCGAGATCCGTACGATCAGCCAGGCCGCGGAGCCGATCAGGACCAGGGTCAGCACCTGCCCGATCGCCTTGGTGTGGTCACGGGCGATGTGGGCCTCGCCGTACGCGCCGCGCAGCAGCGCCGCGCACAGCACGAACTGCAGGGGCAGCCTGCACCGGCGCAGCAGGCCCCACAGGGGTGTCTCCGGGTGCGCCGCGTCGGTTCTGCGCAGCACCTGGTCGACGACCCAGCCGACGATGACGGTGACCGCGACCGAGCCGCCGAGTACGAGCAGCGGACGCAGCACGTCCTCCATGGGCACCTCAGCTCCTTCCGGGGAGTCTGACCTGCCAGGCATATCAAATGCCCGTGGCTGTGCGCGTACCCACGACCGTAACTGGCACGATGTGAGATGAGAGACAGTGCGAGAGAGAAGTGAAGAGCTGTGGCGTCCTCGACGATCGTCCTTTTCCACTCGGCCTTCGGGCTGCGTCCTGCCGTGCACGCGGCGGCCGACCGGCTGCGCGCGGCGGGGCACGAGGTGCACGTGCCCGACCTGTACGACGGGCGGACCACCGAGACCGTCGAGGAGGGCATGGCGATCAAGGACGAGATCGGCCAGGACGAGCTGTTGCGGCGCGCCGTCACCGCCTCCGCCCCGCTCTCCGACCGGGGCCTCGTCTACGCGGGCTTCTCGCTCGGCGGCTCGATCGCCCAGAACCTGGCCCTCGCCGACGATAAGGCGCGCGGGCTGCTCCTGCTGCACGGCACCTCCGATATCGCGGAGGGCGCCTCGGCCGACGACCTGCCGGTACAGCTGCACGTGGCCGACCCCGACCCCTTCGAGCCGCATGACTGGCTGAACGCCTGGTACCTGCGGATGCGGCGGGCGGGAGCGGAGGTCGAGATCTTCCGTTACCCGGGCGCCGGGCACATCTTCACCGACCCTGAGCTGCCGGACTACGACGCCGAGGCGGCCGAGGCCACCTGGTCGGTGGCGCTCGGCTTCCTCGACGAGCTGTAGAGCGGAGCCTCAGCGCACCGGCGCGTCCGCCCGCTCCACCTTCTGGCTGCCCGACCGGGTCCGGTAGGAGCGGGTCCACTCGGCCGAGGCGTTGGGGTCGGTCTTGTCGGAGATCACGTAGTAGTCCATCTGCGCCCGCTCGGCCGTGACGTCGAGCACCCCGTAGCCGTGCGAGTCCATGTCCAGCCACTTCACATGCCGGTTGGCGGCCTTGATCGCGGCGACCGCGGCCGGTGACACCGACTGCGGCGGGACGTGCAGGATGTCGTCGAGGTTGTCCGAGGTCACGGACGTCACCACGAACTCGGTGGCCGCCGACGGCGAGAAGGGGTACGTGGCGGCCTTCACCGGCACGTCGTTGGCCCACGCCATGTGGATGTCGCCGGTCAGGAAGACCGTGTTGGTAAGCCCGCCGTCCCGCAGGTGCGCGAGCAGCTCGCGCCGGTCGTCGGTGTAGCCGTCCCACTGGTCCACGTTGACCGCCAGGCCCTCCTTGGGCAGCCCCAGCAGCTCGGCGAGCGGCTCCAGCAGATGGGCGGGCACCGAGCCGAAGGCGACCGGCGAGATCATCACGGACGTACCGACGAGCTTCCACGACGCGTCGGAGGACGAGAGCCCCGACTTCAGCCAGTCCAGCTGGGCGCGGCCGGTGATCGTACGGTCGGGGTCGTCGACGTCGCCGTTGCCGACCGTCGACTGCTGGGAGCGGAAGGAGCGCAGGTCGAGCAGGTGCAGATCGGCCAGCTTGCCGAAGCGCAGCCGCCGGTAGGTGGTGCCCTCGGTCGACGTCCGCACCGGCAGCCACTCGAAGTACGCCTGCTTGGCCACCGCCACGCGCTGCGCCCACTCGCCTTCGGCGCCCTCGGTGTGGTTCTCCGCGCCGCCCGACCAGGCGTCGTTCGCGAACTCGTGGTCGTCCCAGATCGCGACGACCGGGTGCGCGGCGTGCAGGGCCTGGAGGTCGGGGTCGGTCTTGTACGTGGCGTGCCGGACGCGGTAGTCGGCGAGGCCCGTGATCTCGTGCGCGGGGGAGTGCGGGCGTACGACGTACTTCTGCGCCGGGTACTCGCCGGCCGCGTACTCGTAGATGTAGTCGCCCAGGTGCAGCACCGCGTCGAGGTCGGTGCGCGCGGCGAGGTGGCGGTACGCGGAGAACCAGCCGGACTCCCAGTTGGCGCAGGACACCACACCGAACCGGATGGCGTGTGCGGTGTCGTCGTGCGCCGGGGTGGTGCGCGTGCGCCCGACGGGCGACTGAACCCCGCCGGCGGTGAAGCGGAAGAAGTACGGGGTGGCCGGGCGCAGTCCGCGCACATCGACCTTCACGGTGTGGTCGGACGCGGCGCGGGCGCTGGTGGCGCCGCTCGCGACGACCTTGGAGAAGGACTTGTCCTCGGCTATCTGCCAGTCGACCGTGACCTCGGGCCCCTTGCCGGAGCCGGGTACGGCCTCGGGGGACGGGGTGACGCGCGTCCACAGGAGTACGCCGTCGGGCAGCGGGTCGCCGGAGGCGACGCCGTGGAGGAAGGCGGGGGCCGCGGGTTCGGCGGCCATGGCGCTGGTTCCCGCGGCGGTCAGCGGAATCAGCGCGGCAGAGGCCGCAGCGGCCTTGACGACCGTGCGGCGGGTGCTCGTGTTGCTCGTGTTGTTCGGCTGGAGATCGGTCACGGCCGATCAGATTACGGACTCGCAGGCCGAACGGGCGGGCGAATACGGGATGTTCGCCCGCCCGTCGGCGAGAGGTCGCTTCCGCCTCTGTTGAGGCGGCGACGGCCCTCAGCTCTTCGCGGCCAGGGCCTTGTCGACCGCGGCGTTGAACTCCTGCGGGGTCATCGGGGCGTTCTGGCTGCCCTCGGCAGTGAGCTTGGTGCCGTTGAGCTTGAAGCTCGGCGTGCCCTGGATGTCCTTGGCCGCGTTGAACCGGTCCTTCATCGCCAGCGCCCACTGGTCGTAGGTGCCCTCGTTCACGGCCTTCTCGAACTCCGCGTTGCCCTTGAGGGACTTGACCTGGTCCGCGACCTTCAGCAGGTACGCGTCGTCGGCGAACTTGTCCTCCCTCTCGTCCGGGTGGTTCTTGGCGGAGAAGAGGGCGGTCTTGTACTCGAGGAAGGCGTCCGGGCTGACGTTCAGCGCGGCGCCCAGCGCGCTCAGGGCGTTCTTGGAGCCCGATCCCTTGGGCGGGATGTTCTCGTCGAGGAAGGCACCCATCGTGAACTGCAGCTTGTACTTGCCGTCCCTCATGTCCTTGAGGACGGTCTCGCCGGTGGCCTGCTCGAAGCTCGCGCAGACCGGGCAGCGCATGTCCTCGTAGACCTCGAGGGTGTTCTTGGCGTTCTTGTCGCCGATGACGACGACGGTCCCCTTGTTGCCGGAGGCGTTCGCGGGCTTCGCGAAGCTCTCCTTCTTCGCGGCGGCCACCCAGTCCTCGTGGCTCACCTTGCTGTCGCCGCCGCCCATGTTGCTGACGGCCACGCCGATGCCGGCGGCTATCGCCAGCACGGCGACGATCGAGCCGCCGACGACCAGCTGGCGGCGGATCTTGTCCCTCTTCGCCTGGCGCTCGCGCTCCGCGCGGAGGCGCTCGCGGGCGGCGGTCTTGCTGGCCTGGCTGTTGCGCTTGCTCATGGTGTTCTTCCTGCTCCGTCGTATGGGGTGTGGGATGGGACTGCTGTGCTCGGTGGGTTCTGAGTGGTAGTGCTCAGAGAGCCACGCAGCACGGCGGTCCGCGCCGTACGACGGAGTGGACCAGCATCGGCTGGGTACGGGCCGGGCGCACGCGCCGTACCGCCCGCAGAGCCCGGTGCGCGGGCCCCTCCTCCGCCCCCGTGACCGCGGCGACCGCGGTCAGCAGCGGCCGGAAGGCGAAGCCTGCGACGGCGCGCAGCAGGCGGGCCAGCGCCGTCTCGCCGCGCCGCAGCCAGGCCGCAGCGGCGAGGCCGACCGTGACGTGCGCGGCGAGCAGCAGCCAGGGGGTGGCCGGGTCGCCGGCGACCGGCAGGGTGGCGGCGGGCTCCCGGCTCGCCATGCGGGCGAGCGGCGTACCGAAGTCGCCGCCGCTGCACAGCAGATCCACGCCGACCGAGCGCAGCGGGCCCGCCACGGGGCCGCCCGCCTGCCCGTAGCAGGCGTGCTGGCCCGTGGTGAAGACCGTGTCCGCGGCCAGCTCGAGCGGGATCAGCAGGGCCGCGATCGCGCCGTAGCCGCGCTCCCGCCCGGCCAGTGCCCAGGCGATGGCGAAGACACCGGCGGAGAGCGCGGCGACGGTGGTCACCGGGAGCGGGACGCCGGACAGCAGGACGTGCGAGGCAGCCGACAGCGTCACGCACAGCGCCGTGAAAAGCGCTGCGCGTAGCGTCCTCAACTGGGCCCCGGATATGTCCATCGCGCAGAGTGTGCCATGTCCGCAGGTAAGGGGCGACTAAACGGGCCCCCCTCATACGGGTCCCCTCATACGGAAACCCTGCCAGCGGGCCCTTGTCGCTGCGGCTCGCTACAGCCCCGGGATCCGTCCGTTGCGGAACAGGTCCACGAAGATCTGGTGGTCGGCCCGCGCCCGGGCCCCGTAGGAGTGCGCGAAGTCCACCAGCAGGCCCGCGAAGCCGTCCTCGTCGGCCGCGATCGCGGCGTCGATGGCCCGCTCCGTGGAGAACGGGACCAGCGAGTGGCCGCTCTCGTCGTCCGCCGCCGCGTGCATGGTCGCGGTGGCCCGCCCCAGGTCGGCCACGACCTCCGAGATCTCGGCCGGGTCGTCGATGTCCGACCAGTCGAGGTCCACCGCGTACGGCGACACTTCGGCGACCAGCTGGCCCGACCCGTCCAGCTCGGTCCAGCCCAGCCAGGGGTCGGCGTGGTCCTGGAGCGCACGCTGCGAGATGACCGTGCGGTGCCCCTCATGCTGGAAGTAGCCGCGGACCCGCTCGTCGGTCATGTGCCGGGAGACCGCCGGGGTCTGGGCCTGCTTCATATAGATCACGACGTCGTTCTCGAGGGCGTCGCTGTTGCCCTCCAGCAGGATGTTGTACGACGGGAGGCCCGCGCTGCCGATGCCGATGCCGCGGCGCCCGACGACGTCCTTGACGCGGTACGAGTCGGGGCGGGCGAGGCTGGACTCCGGCAGGGTCTCCAGATAGCCGTCGAAGGCCGCCAGGACCTTGTACCGCGTCGCGGCGTCCAGCTCGATCGCGCCGACGCCGGGCGCGAAGCGGCGCTCGAAGTCGCGGATCTCGGTCATCGAGTCGAGCAGCCCGAAGCGGGTGAGGGAACGGGCGTCGCGCAGCGCGTCCAGCAGCGGCCCCTCGGCCGTGTCGAGCGTGAAGGGCGGCACTTCGTCGTTCTTCGCGCCGGTGGCCAGCGCGTGGATCCGCTCGCGGTAGGCGGCGGCGTATGTCCGCACCAGGTCGCTGATCATCTCGTCGCTGAGCGCCTTCGTGTACCCGATCAGGGCCACGGAGGCGGCGAAGCGCTTCAGGTCCCAGGTGAACGGACCCACGTACGCCTCGTCGAAGTCGTTGACGTTGAAGATCAGTCGGCCGTTGGAGTCCATGTAGGTGCCGAAGTTCTCGGCGTGCAGATCGCCGTGGATCCACACCCGGGCCGTCCGGTCGTCCAGGTACGGGCCGCTGTCCCGGCCCTCCTCCAAGTCCTTGTAGAACAGGCAGGCCGTGCCGCGGTAGAAGGCGAAGGCGGAGCCCGCCATCTTGCGGAACTTGACCCGGAACGCCGCCGGATCGGCGCTCAGCAGCTGCCCGAAGGCGGTGTCGAAAACGGCGAGGATCTCCTCGCCGCGCTGCTCGGCCTGGGTGGACAGGGCCTGCTGGGACGACATCGCGGTGAGCCTCCTGGTGCCTGGAGCTGAGGGTCGGATCTTCCGGCTGTTCCAACGCGCGAGGCTACTCGCGAGTGCCCGCCCGCTGTCAGTCCCGAGGCATAGACTTCAGAGCCGTCGACCCAACCCGTCGCCCACCCGTCACCCGACCACCGCCCCTGATCGAGGCGCTTCGCGCCGCAGCTTCTTCTGGAGGTCTTCAGCCGTGGCCAAGCCGCCCTTCACGCACCTGCACGTTCACACCCAGTACTCGCTGCTGGACGGTGCGGCGCGGCTGAAGGACATGTTCAATGCCTGTCAGGAGATGGGCATGACGCACATCGCGATGACGGACCACGGCAACCTGCACGGGGCGTACGACTTCTTCCAGCAGGCGACCGGCGCCGGAATCACGCCGATCATCGGCATCGAGGCGTACGTGGCGCCCGAGTCGCGGCGCAACAAGCGGCGCATCCAGTGGGGCCAGCCGCACCAGAAGCGGGACGACGTCTCGGGCTCCGGTGGTTACACCCACAAGACGATCTGGGCGGGCAGCAAGACCGGTCTGCACAACCTCTTCCGGCTCTCCTCCGACGCCTACAAGGAGGGCTGGCTGACCAAGTGGCCCCGGATGGACAAGGAGGTCATCGCGGAGCACGCGGAGGGCCTCATCGCGTCCACCGGCTGCCCCTCCGGCGAGGTGCAGACCCGGCTCCGCCTCGGCCAGTTCGACGAAGCCCTGAAGGCCGCCGCCGAATATCAGGAGATTTTCGGCAGGGAGCGGTATTTCCTCGAGCTGATGGACCACGGCATCGAGATCGAGCGCCGGGTCCGCGACGGCCTGCTGGAGATCGGCAAGAAGCTCGGCATCCCGCCGCTCGTCACCAACGACTCGCACTACACGTATGCCCACGAGTCGAGCGCCCACGACGCGCTGCTGTGCATCCAGACCGGCAAGAACCTCTCCGACCCGGACCGCTTCCGCTTCGACGGCACCGGCTACTACCTGAAGTCCACGGATGAGATGTACGCCATCGACTCCTCCGACGCCTGGCAGGAGGGCTGCGCCAACACCCTCAAGGTCGCCGAGCTGGTCGACACCACCGGCTGGTTCGAGAAGCGGGACCTGATGCCCCGCTTCGATGTGCCCGAGGGCTACACCGAGGTCACCTGGTTCCGCGAGGAGGTCAAGCGCGGCATGGCCCGCCGCTACCCCGGCGGGATCCCCGAGGACCGGCAGCGCCTGGTCGAGTACGAGATGGACATCATCATCCAGATGGGGTTCCCGGGGTACTTCCTGGTCGTCGCCGACTTCATCATGTGGGCCAAGAACAACGGCATCGCGGTCGGCCCCGGCCGGGGCTCCGCGGCCGGCTCGATCGTCTCGTACGCCCTGGGGATCACCGACCTCGACCCGATCGAGCACGGCCTGATCTTCGAGCGGTTCCTCAACCCCGAGCGCGTCTCCATGCCCGATGTCGACATCGACTTCGACGAGCGCAGGCGCGCCGAGGTGATCCGGTACGTCACCGAGAAGTACGGGGCCGACAAGGTCTGCATGATCGGCACCTACGGCACCATCAAGGCGAAGAACGCGATCAAGGACTCCGCGCGCGTGCTGGGTTACCCGTACGCGATGGGCGACCGCATCACCAAGGCCATGCCCGCCGACGTCCTCGGCAAGGGCATCCCGCTCTCCGGCATCACCGACCCGCAGCACCCCCGCTACAGCGAGGCGGGCGAAGTCCGCGGGATGTACGAGAACGAGCCGGACGTGAAGAAGGTCATCGACACCGCCCGCGGCGTCGAGGGCCTGGTCCGGCAGATGGGCGTGCACGCCGCGGGCGTGATCATGTCCAGCGAGACCCTCACCGACCACATCCCGGTCTGGGTCAGGCACACCGACGGCGTCACCATCACGCAGTGGGACTACCCCACCTGTGAGTCGCTCGGCCTGCTCAAGATGGACTTCCTGGGCCTGCGCAACCTCACGATCATGGACGACGCCGTCAAGATGGTGAAGGCCAACAAGGGCATCGATCTGGAGCTGCTCAGCCTGCCGCTGGACGACCCCAAGACGTACGACCTGCTGTGCCGCGGTGACACCCTCGGCGTCTTCCAGTTCGACGGCGGGCCCATGCGCTCCCTGCTGCGCATGATGAAGCCCGACAACTTCGAGGACATCTCCGCGGTCTCGGCCCTCTACCGGCCGGGCCCGATGGGCATGAACTCGCACATCAACTACGCGCTGCGGAAGAACGGGCAGCAGGAGATCACGCCGATCCACCCCGAGCTCGAGGAGCCCCTGAAGGAGGTCCTCGACATCACCCACGGCCTCATCGTGTACCAGGAGCAGGTGCAGAAGGCCGCCCAGGTGCTCGCGGGCTACTCGCTCGGCCAGGCCGACCTGCTGCGCCGCGCGATGGGCAAGAAGAAGAAGGAAGTCCTCGACGCGGAGTTCGTCAACTTCCAGAAGGGCGCCCGCGAGAAGGGCTTCTCGGACGAGGCGATCCAAGCGGTCTGGGACGTGCTGGTCCCCTTCGCCGGATACGCGTTCAACAAGGCCCACTCCTCCGCGTACGGCCTGGTCACCTACTGGACCGCCTACCTCAAGGCCAACTACCCGGCCGAGTACATGTCCGCGCTGCTCACCTCGGTGCGCGACGACAAGGACAAGTCGGCGGTCTACCTCAACGAGTGCCGCCGCATGGGCATCAAGGTGCTGCCGCCGAACGTCAACGAGTCCGAGGCGAACTTCACCGCCCAGGGCGACGATGTGATCCTCTTCGGCCTGACCGCGGTCCGGAACGTCGGGCAGAACGTGGTGGATTCGATCATCCGCAGCCGCAAGTCGAAGGGGAAGTACACCTCCTTCCCCGACTTCCTCGACAAGGTCGAGGCGGTCGTCTGCAACAAGCGGACCGTCGAATCGCTGATCAAGGCGGGCGCCTTCGACGAGATGGGCCACACCCGCAAGGGCCTCACGGCGCACTACGAGCCGATGATCGACAATGTGGTCCAGGTCAAGCGCAAGGAGGCCGAGGGCCAGTTCGACCTCTTCGGCGGCATGGGCGACGACTCCGGCGACGACACCCCCGGCTTCGGGCTCGACGTGGAGTTCTCCGACGTCGAGTGGGACAAGGCCTATCTGCTGGCGCAGGAGCGCGAGATGCTCGGCCTCTACGTCTCCGACCACCCGCTGTTCGGCATCGAGCACGTCCTCAACGAGAAGACGGACGCGGCGATCTCCCAGCTGACGGGCGGCGAGCACGCCGATGGCGCGATCGTCACCATCGGCGGCATCATCTCCGGGCTCCAGCGGAAGATGACCAAGCAGGGCAACGCCTGGGCCATCGCCACCGTCGAGGACCTGGCCGGCTCCATCGACTGCATGTTCTTCCCGGCCACCTACCAGCTGGTGTCCACCCAACTCGTCGAGGACGCCGTCGTCTTCGTGAAGGGCCGCCTCGACAAGCGGGAGGACGTGCCGCGGCTGGTCGCGATGGAGCTGATGGTTCCCGACCTGTCGGAGGCCTCCGCCAACGCGCCCGTGACGATCACGATTCCGACGGTGAAGGTCACCCCGCCGCTGGTCGAGAAGCTCGGCGAGGTGCTCAACCACCACAAGGGCAGCACCGAGGTCCGTATCAAGCTCCAGGGGGCCCGGAAGACCACCGTGCTGCGGCTGGACCGGCACCGGGTCACCGCGGACCCGGCCCTCTTCGGCGACCTCAAGGTGCTGCTCGGGCCGTCCTGCCTGGCGGGCTGAGCGGAGGCGTCCTGCCCGGCGGGCTGAGCGTTCGCCCTGCCTGGGCGGCTGAGGGGTGGGCGTCCTGACTGGCTGGGCGGCTGAGCCGCGCCGTACGGACCACGCGCGGAAGGGGCGCGCCCTGGGCCCGGACCGGTCCGGGGGAGGGCGCGCCCCTCGTGCCGCTCAGCTTCCGCTCAGCGGCAGCGGTCAGTTGTGGCCGAAGTTCTTGCGCTGCTTGTTGCGGGCAGACTGCTCGGAGCTCGAGGAGTGTGCCTGCTGCTGGGACTGGGACTCCGACGACGAGCTCTGCGCGTTGGGGCTCTTCGCGCGCTCGTCGGCGCGCGAGGCGGTGCTGCGGCTCTTGGGCTGACTGCGATTCTGGTTCTTGTTCTTGGCCATGATCGTGCCTCCTGTGCGGAATCTCGGAACCTGGCCTGCGGCCGGCCGGCGGGCGCCGGGGCCGCTTTGCGAGATAACGCTCGCATGACCCGACAATGAACGCATGTCGGACAATTACCCTGAGTGAAAAGGGTGGGTGAGGAAGCAGGCGGGGTAAGCGCTTCCGTACGGCTTCCGCGCGGCTTCCGTATCCGCCACGCCGATGATCGAGTTCCGACTGATAACCCCTGTGCGGTCGGGCAGACTCGAAGGAAACCCGAAGCCAAAACGCCGTTCCGGGGGGCGACGGACTTCACGAAAGAGGGTGGAACGTGGACCGCTGCGTCGTCCTGGTGGACGCCGGCTACCTGCTGGGCGCCGCTGCGAGCCTGCTCGCAGGAGAGCCCGCCCGCGCCCGCATCACCGTCGATCACGCCGCCCTCATCCAGGGTTTGCGGGAGCGCGCCGAGGTCGACACCGAGCGTCCCCTGCTACGGATTTACTGGTTCGACGGGGCGCCGGACCGGGTGCCGCAGCCGGAGCACCGGCGGCTGCGCGTCATGCCCCGGGTCACCGTCCGGCTCGGCGCGCTGACCCGCAGCGACGGGCGGTGGGCGCAGAAGGGCGTGGACGCCGCCATGCACGCCGAGCTCACCGAACTCGCCCGGAACCGGGCCTGTTCCGACATCGTCCTGGTCACCGGGGACGGCGATCTGCTGCCCGGCCTGATGGACGCCAAGGAGCACGGCGTCGCCATCCATCTGTGGGCTGTGCAAGCCGCCGACGGCGACTTCAACCAGTCCGAGGATCTCGTCGCCGAGGCCGACGAGCGCCGCGTTCTGGACCGGGCGTGGATCACCCGGGCCGTACGGGCCAAGGACCTCGTCGAGCCCTGCGCACCGCCGGCCGCGCCCGAGCCGGAGATCGCGGCGATCCTCTCCGCACCGCTGCCCGAGTCGTCCGCCGCGGGCCCTGCGCCTGCGCCTGCGCAGGGGCAGGCGGCCGACGCCGGGGTCGGTGCCGGGGCAGGCGCGGGTGCCGGTGTGGGCGCCGGTGCCGGGCAGGGTGGCGTCGCGGTGCCGCCGTCGGCGAACGGCTCCGCCGCCGGTGTGCAGGCGGCCGCGGCGGCCGCGGCCGGTGCGCCGAGCGCGTCCGATGCCACGGGCACCAAGGGCGTCCCGACCCCGAAGGACCTCGCGGGCCTCGGCCGCGCCCACGCGGGCCAGGGTGCGCAGCCGCCGCAGCAGGCGCAGCCGGCGAACGCCACGCTCCGCTGGTCCTCCGACCGCGGCTGGGTCGAACGCGGTGGCCCCGCCGAACCCGCGGAGATCGCCGCCCTCCCCACGCTCGCCCAGCTCACGAGCGCCGAGCAGCGCTGGGCCGACCGCGAGGAGGACATCACGGCGGTGAGCGGCGATCCGTTCGAGGTGGGCCAGGTCTTCGCCCGCCGCTGGACCGAGCGGCTGTCCTCTCAGACGCACCTGCAGCAGCTCTCCACGGAGTACCCGCGGATCCCGCACCGCATCGACGGGGAACTGCTGCGGTACGCGGCCCGCTTCGGGCTGCTCGCTCACAAGGACGACCAGATCGACGAGCACGACCGGTACGCGATCCGCGCGGGCTTCTGGCGCGAGTTCGACACCCGCGCGGGGGAGGAACGCGGCTCCGCCGCGGGATGAAGACCGCTGTGGGCATTCGTTCCGCGGGGCGATGGGGGTACCCCCATCGCCCCGCGGAACGAATGCCCATAAAGCGCCCCGGAGCCAGGGGTCGGGGGTTGGACGCGTACCCTCGTTGCTCGTGAGGACGGGCACAGCGCGGGCAGGGCATGGCGGCGGAGCCGCCGCGGCGGAAGCCGCCCCCGCGTGTGCCGTGCGCAGCCTGGTCAAGACCTACCCCGCCGTCCGGGCCCGTCGCCGTGCTCCCGCCGCTCCGGCCGTGCGAGCGAGCGACGGCATCAGCCTCGATGTCCAGCGCGGCGAGATCTTCGGGCTGCTCGGCCCGAACGGCGCCGGCAAGTCCACGCTCGTACGCCAGCTCACCGGCCTCATGCGGCCCGACTCGGGCAGCGTACGGGTGCTGGGCCACGATCTCGTACGGCACCCGGAGCGGGCGGCGCGGCTGGTCGGCTATCTCGGTCAGGAGTCCACCGCCCTCGACGAGCTGACGGTTGCCCTGGCCGCCGAGACCACCGCGCGGCTGCGCGGACTCGACGCCAGGGCGGCGCGGGCCGAGCGCGACGCCGTGCTCGACGAGCTCGGGCTCGCCGAGATCGCCGGACGGCCGCTGAAGAAGCTGTCCGGAGGTCAGCGGCGGCTCGCCTGTGTCGCCGCTGCGCTGGTCGGCGACCGGCCCGTGCTCGTCCTGGACGAGCCGACGACCGGCATGGACCCGGTGGCCCGGCGGGCCGTGTGGAGCGCGGTGGACCGGCGCCGGGCCGAGCGCGGTGTGACCGTCGTGCTCGTCACCCACAACGTCATCGAGGCGGAGACCGTCCTCGACCGGGTCGCGGTGCTGGAGCGCGGCCGGGTCATCGCCTGCGACACGCCGAGCGGCCTGAAGGCTCTGGTCGCCGACGAGGTGCGTCTTGAGCTCGTGTGGCGGGTCCGGGCCCCGCTGGACGTGCCGGAGGTGGCGGCGCTGCGCGCGTCCGCGCGCGAGTCCGGGCGCCGCTGGGTGCTGCGGCTCGCCCCGGACGAGGCCCGGGCCGCGGTCGCCGCCGTGACCGGCGGCGCGGCGTTCGCGGCGCTCGATGACTTCACCCTTGCCATGCCGAGCCTTGAGGATGTGTACCTTGCGCTCGGCGGCCGTACGAAAGGCTTGGTGAAGGGTGACTGACCGCATGCGAGCGGCCTGCCACCGGCCCGTAGCGAACAGGAGCACAACGTGAGTGTCGTGCCCGCGGAGGCGGTGTCCGGAGGACTCCGGGCGAATGCCGGTACCGGCGGCGAGGCCGAGCCGTGGCCCGACGGCGACGCGGCGGCCGCCGCCCCGCTCGCGCCGCCCGCCCGGCTGCTGCCCGCGCTGGCCGCCGTCTACCGTGCGCAGCTGTCGCGGGCCCGCGTGGCCCGCATCCCGCTGCTGTTCGTGGCGACCTTCCAGAGCGTGGGGATCATGGTCCTGATGCGCGGGGTCGTCGACGGCGCCGACGAGGCGCGGGCCGTGGTCGCCGGGTCGAGCGTGCTGGTGGTGGCCTTCGTAGCGCTCAACCTTCTCGCCCAGTACTTCGGGCAGCTGCGCGCGAGCGGCGGACTCGACCACTACGCCACCCTGCCGGTGCCGCCGGCCGCGGTGGTGCTCGGCGCGGCCGGGGCGTACGCGTCCTTCACCGCGCCCGGTACGGCCGTCACGGCCGTCGTCGGCAGCCTGCTCTTCGGGCTGCCCCTCGCCAACCTGTGGGTGCTGGCCGCCGTGATCCCGCTCGCGGGTGCCGCCCTGGCCGGGCTCGGCGCCGCCCTCGGGCTGCTCGCGCCCCGGCAGGAACTCGCCACGCTGCTCGGCCAGTTGGGCATGTCGGCCGCCCTGCTGCTGGGCGTGCTGCCCGCGGCGCACCTGCCGGGCCCGGTGGCCTGGGCGCGGGACCTGCTGCCCTCGACGTACGGGGTCGAAGCGCTGGCCCGCACCTTCGAAGCGAGGCCGGACTGGCTGGCCGTCGGCGCGGATCTCGGCGTCTGCGCGGCCGTCGGCGTCGCGTCGCTGGCGGTCGCCACCTGGGCGTACCGGCGGGCGGCGGTGCGATGACGCGCCCGGACCGGCGTCCTGCCGCGGGCGGCACCGCCCCGGCCTGGCACGATGGCGGAGTGACCGCACCGATGACACCGCACGATCAGCATCCGCACGACCCCCGCCAGAAGCCGCCCACTGGAGGCGGGCCGGTGCACGCGCCCGCTGACGGGCCCGGCCTGCGGGCCGAGTTGCGGCAGGGCGCACTGGTGGTGGTCGCTCTGGCGGCCGCCGGGGTCCTGCTGGGGCTGCTGTGGCTGTGGCTGGCGCCGCGGGTCCCGCTGGTCTCGGACGGCAAGGCCGTCTACTTCAAGAACTCCGAGGGCGAGGAGGCGATCGGCGCGGACGGCACGTTCGTGCTGCTCGCGGCGGGCTTCGGGGTGCTCTCGGCGGTCGTGGTCTTCTTGCTGTTCCGGCGCGGGGGCGTCGCGCTGGTGGTGGCGACCGCGGTGGGCGGGCTGCTCGGCTCACTGGTGGCATGGCGGCTGGGCGTATGGCTGGGGCCGACGCAGGACGTGGCGGCGCACGCGAGGGCCGTGGGGGAGGGGAAGGTCTTCGACGCGCCGCTTCAGCTGCGGGCGAAGGGGGCGCTGCTGGCGTGGCCGATCGCGGCCGCGGCGGTCCATTTGTGCCTGACGGGCTTCTTCGGCCCCCGCGACGCCCCGCCGCCTCCGGCGCGGTTCTGACCGGCCTCCGGCCGGGCTTCGTTTCCCACCCGCCCGCCCCTTCCGTCGGAACGAGAGGTTCCATGGCCGCCCGCGGAGTCCCAGCATGCGGCCGGGGCGGGCGGGGAAGGCCAGCCCGTTCCGTCGGAACTGCTGGGCCTGTGTCGGCCCGTGGAAGGCCACCCCACCCCCGCCCCCGGCACCAGGACGCACACGCCGCAGCGGCCGCCTTCCCGCCGCCCGGCGACCGCCGCCCGGCGAGGGCGACGGGCTAGGCCGGGCGGCGGCCGTGGTTTGCGCGGTTTCTTCTCGTGCGCCACTTGCGCTTGCGGGTACGTTTCGACACGGCGTGGCCCCCTCCCGCGCGGGCCGGGCGCCCGCGCCTTCCCGCAGAGTGCGCCCGGGCGGCACAGACGTCCAGACTCCGCGCACGCGCGGACGCGAGTGCGCCTACGCGCGGGCGATCGGTGCCAGCACCGCGTCCGTAAGAGACGCCAGATCCGCGGGCGCCAGCTCGACCTCCAGCCCGCGGCGGCCCGCCGACACACAGACCGTCGCGTGCCCCGAGGCCGACGCGTCCAGCACCGTCCGCAGGCGGCGGCGCTGCCCGAGCGGCGAGATGCCGCCTCGCACGTACCCCGTCGTGCGTTCGGCCACCGCCGGGTCCGCCATCGCCGCCCGCTTGCCGCCGACCGCCGCCGCCAGCGCCTTGAGGTCGAGCGACCCGGCGACCGGGACGATCGCGACCGTCAGTGCGCCGTCGACCTCCGCCAGCAGCGTCTTGAACACTCGCTCCGGTTCCACCCCCATCGCCTGCGCCGCCTCCTCGCCGTACGACGGCGCGGCCGGGTCGTGCTCGTAGGAGTGCACGGTGAACGCCGTACCCGCCTCGGTCAGGGCGACCGTCGCGGGCGTCCCGCCCGCGCCCGGCCGCCCCGGTCCCGCGGACTTCTGCTTCTTCTTCGCCAAGGTGCCGAAGCCTTCGTTCAGTTGGGCTCAGTTCAGCCCAGCCCAATCGGGACTCAGTTCTCAGTTCGGGTTCGTCGGCTGCCGCGTCAGGTCGACCGCGGGCAGCGACGGAATGCCGCGGATCAGCGCGCTCTCCCCGCGCAGTATCTTCAGCTCCTGCCGGAGCCGGTCCGCCGTATCCGGCGCCTCCAGCAGCCGCTGCTTCGCCGGGGTGTCGAGCACAGCCGCCGCGGCCACCAGATAGGACAGCACGGACGGTTCGTCCGGCAGTTCCTGCTCGGCGCTCAGCGACCGCTCGTTCGCCCCGGCCAGCCGCTTCTGGTACGTGCGGAACGCTCGCATGACCCCCGAGGCGAGCGCCCCCGCGCCCTCGCCCTCCTCCTCGGGAAGGGTCTCGATCTCGCCCACCAGATACGCCCCGGAGGCGTCGACCGACCGCAGCCGGAAGCGCGTCGTGCCAGTGGCCAGCACGTCGAAGCCGCCGTCGCTCTTCTCCCGGATGGTGGCCGCGTCCGCGACGCAGCCCACCGGGTGGAACGCCTTGACCGGGTCCTCGCCGAAGCCGGCCGCCGGGCCGCGCTCGGGGAGCGCCGTGGTGTCCGGCATGCCGGGGGCGCTGGGCGCGACCTCGTGGCCGTCGCGGATGGCGACCACGGCGAAGCGGCGCGGCGTTTCCTCGTCCAGCTTCAGCAGGTCGCGCATCATGGCGCGATACCGCTGCTCGAAGACGTTCAGGGGCAGCACGAGGCCCGGGAACAGCACCGAGTTCAGCGGGAAGAGTGGCAGGCGCGCGACAGTCACAACGCTCAAGCCTAATGGCCGGTTGCGGGCGTCCTGCCCGCCCGTCTCCGCAGGGGCATGGACGAGGCGACCTGGATGCGGACGCCGTCGCGCAGTTCCAGGAACTGGCCGAGCGGATCGTCGGAGATGTGACTCCACGGGAAGCTTGTGGCATACGGGCCGATCAGCCGGAACTGTTCCAGGGCCTCGGCCCAGCGGCCCCGGACGATCAGGATGTACGCGAGGAGGTTGCGGACCTCGGCGGGCCACGGGTCGGCGGACGCGTACCGCGCGGACATGGCGATGGCCAGGTCGGCGGCCGCGTCGATGCGCTCGGCGAGGACGTCGGCGGCGCCGGGCCCCGTACGGTCACCCCCGCGTCCAGTACGTCCCGCTCCGTGCCCCGGGCGTCCCGCTCCGCGCCCCGGGCGGCCCGCCCCGGGCCCCGTACGGCTCGCCCAGCCCGGCGCGCGGTCCGCCTCCGCGAGCAGGACCGCCAACGCCGCACGGACCGGGAGGGCTTGCAGCAGCGAGCCGGGCAGCGCCTGCCCGGCCGCGCGCTCCGCGAAGCCGAAGCACTCGCGGTGCGAGCCGTACCAGTCCGCGCTCAGGTACTGCAGCGCCGCGACATGGCACCCGTAGTGGTGCGGTGACCGGCGTACGGCCTCGCCCCACAGCGCGTCGAAGTCGGTGCGCGTCGCGTGCGTGCCGCGCGCGTGGTCGAGCGCGATGCGCCACGGCACGGGGTCGCGCGGGGTGGCCTCCGCAGCGGACTCGATGAGCGGCGCGGTCTCCCGCAGCGGCTCGGCGCGGCCGGGCCGCTCCCACGCTCTGCGGACGGCCAGCTGGGCCTTGACGAGTGCGGCGTCCGGATCGCGCGGCGCGGCTGCCAGCCAGTCCGCGAACCAGTCGGGGCGATGCTGGGCGAAGATCGCGAGGCGGGTGGTGTAGCGGTCGCGCGACTCCCATTCGGCGGCCTCGCGGGTCGCCGCGAGCAGCGCAGCGGCCGGGCGGTGGTCGCCCCGCCCGGCGGCCGCGAGCGCGGGGGCCAGCGGCTCGTCGGGTGCGTCGAGCAGCACGTCGTCGTCCGCCGGCAGGCCGGCGGCGAGTCCGGAGGTGTGGCGGAGCATACGGATGGTGGTGACGAGTGCCCGGAGGAAGACCATCGTGCCTTGTGCCTCCGGCGGTAGACGGGCGGGAACGGGTCGGTACGTGGACTGCCGTGCCCTGGTGGGGAGTTCGGGCGCGGTGGTGCTCGAGGTCATTGAAACCGCAGGTCGAAGGCGAGCCAAGAGGTTTCTGCGACGCTTCTGTATCAGCGGAAAGGTTGCTTGCGGAACGGTCAATGCCGGGTAAAGAGTGCTGGTCGCGGCGGACCGCGCAGCCCGCCGGGGTGCGGCCCGCCGGTCCCTGCCGCCGCGCCGGCCGCGGCACCGGGCAGGGCCGCGGTGACCCGGTCTGCCGAGGGGAGGTCTCGGGGCGGTCTCGGGAGCTGCGCTCACCGAGTCCCCAGGCCCGCGCCCGCCGTCGGCTTCCGCGTCCGGGCCCACGGCTGCGGCAGGCCGACGCGTCGTCGCGCGGGTGGGGTCCGGCCCAGGTCCCTGTGTCGTCGCGCGGGTCGGGTCTGGGTCAGGTCCCTGCACCGTCGCCCGGGTCGGGTCTGGGCCATGCCCCCGTGTCGTCGTGCGGGCCGCATGGCCACTCCGCTCAGCTCCTGCGGAGGAGTCGCGACGCGCCCGCCGCAACCGTCGTCGCGAGGATCCAGCCCAGCAGGATCAGGACCGCCGCCGCCCACTGGAAGCGGCCCTGCGGCTTCCAGAAGCCGTCCTGCCCCAGATCGATGACCGGCAGCAGCAGATCCAGCGCGTACAGCGCGGCGTTCCAGTGCGGCGACTCGCCGTCGCGCAGCTCCTGCGGCGGATTCCGCCCGAAGAGCAGCGCGCCCACCGCCCACAGCACCGCCATCCACAGCGCGGCCCGCCCCGGCTTGTAGCCGTACGCCACCGCCCAGTCCTGCAGATAGCCCCACAGCTTCCCGGCCAGCGGCAGCGTCTCCCTCCGCCGCCGCTGCTTGGCCAGCAGCACCGCCCGCGCGTCCGCGTCCTCGCCGCTGGCCCGCAGCGCCGCCGCCAGCTGTTCGTACGGCTCCGGGGCGTACTCCGGGGTGGCCGCGGCCACCCACTCCAGCCGCCGCGTCAGCGGGAAGGGCCCGCGCGGGATCAGCGTCTCGTACGCGAACCCCGCCATCGCAAGACCCCCGGGGCCCGGCCAACTCGTCGACCGGTCGACCAGGTTGACGACTTTGGCGCCCGACAGCACCACCCGCCCCCGCTGCGGCCGCTCGCCGAGGAACCGCAGCTCCGGCGTCTGGATGCGGCGCAGCGACACCTCCTGGCCGGCCTCCATGACGAACCGGGCCTGGTAGAAGTCGACGGCGTCGCCGAACCGCCCGTCGTCCAGCCGCACGCCCCCCTCGCACTCGAAGTGCTGGATCCGCGTCCCGCGCGTCGGCGTGATCCCGTAGGGCGGCGTGGTGCCGGTGGAGCCGGCCAGCGGCGAGGTGCTGAGCCCGGCCGCGGTCATGTACAGGGACCGCTCGACGGTCAGCTGCGGGGCGTTGAGCGCCCGCCGCCCGTACGGGTTGCTCAGCCGGCTGCCGCGCAGGCTCAGCGAGACGCCGATCTGCGCCCCGCGCAGGCTGAACTCGCCGTACGACTGCATCATTTCGGCCTGCAGGTCCTGCGCGACGGTCATCCCGTCGGCGGCGATCGACCGGCCCTTGCTGTCCTTGTAGACCGTGAGCTGGTTGAGCAGCAGGTCGGTGCCGATGTGCGCGTCGGTGAGCCGTATGCCGCTGCGCACCGTGCAGCGCGGCAGGTGCAGATCGCCCTCGGTGGTCAGCCGCGCGGCCTCGAGGCGGGGTATCGCGCAGGCCACCAGGCGCAGGGTCGTGAAGCTGCACTCGGGCAGCAGCACCTCGTTCTCGAAGCGGCAGCCGCGCAGCTCCACGTACGGCTCGACGGTGCCGCCGGACAGCTCGAGCGTGCCGGTGATGTACGCACCGGCCAGCTTGAGCGCGGAGACCCGCCCCGGCTGCGCGGACGGACCGTCGAGCAGCAGCAGGGCGACGACGCGGGCGCGCACGCTGCGGTCGGGACCCCAGTAGTGCCTGCCCTGTGGATCGTCCTGCACGGGATTGCGGGTGCGAAGGTCGTGCGTGCTGCCGTTGCGGAACGCCTGCCACATTCCCCACTCCGCAGGGGTCAGCTCGAGACCCTCCGGCGGCTCGCCGCCACCTGCTCCGGACACCTCCGCAACCCCCTTCCCGCGCCGCGCGGCCCACACGGCTCTTCCAAGCTCCCTATTCCCGTTCCGTAACGGACTGAACGCTAACGGTCAGCAACATCGCGGGAAGCGGGGCAGGGGCGCGTATCAGCCACTGAAACGCGCGGCCGGAGACCGGAACAGGTCTGAGACAATTAACTCCGTGATCTCCCGAATCGATCTGCGCGGTGACGCCCTCCCCGAGGGGGCCGCCCTGCGTGACCTGTTGCCCCGTGCCGAGTTCGACGTCGAGGCCGCCCTGGAGAAGGTGCGGCCGATCTGCGACGACGTACGCCATCGCGGCTCCGCGGCGCTGATCGAGTACGCGGAGAAGTTCGACGGTGTGCGCATCGAGCAGGTCCGGGTGCCCGCCGAGGCGCTGGCCCGCGCCCTGGAGGAGCTGGACCCGCGCGTGCGCGAGGCGCTCGAGGAGTCGGTCCGCCGCGCCCGCCCGGTCCACCGCGACCAGCGCCGCACCGACCACACCACCAAGGTCGTGCCGGGCGGCACGGTCACCGAGCGCTGGGTGCCGGTCGAGCGCGTGGGGCTCTACGTGCCGGGCGGCCTCGCCGTCTACCCGTCCTCCGTCGTGATGAACGTCGTCCCGGCCCAGGAGGCGGGCGTCGACGCCGTCGCCGTCACCTCCCCGCCCCAGAAGGAGTTCGGGGGCCTGCCGCACCCGACGATCCTCGCCGCCTGCGCCCTGCTCGGGGTGGACGAGGTCTACGCGGCGGGCGGCGCCCAGGCCGTCGCCATGTTCGCGTACGGCACCGAGGACTGCCTGCCGGTCAACCTGGTCACCGGGCCCGGCAACATCTACGTCGCCGCGGCGAAGCGCCTGCTCAAGGGCCGGATCGGGATCGACGCGGAGGCGGGCCCCACCGAGATCGCGATCCTCGCGGACGCCACCGCGGACCCGGCGCACGTCGCCGCCGACCTGATCAGCCAGGCCGAGCACGACACGCTGGCCGCCGCCGTCCTCGTCACCGACTCCCTCGACCTGGCCGAGGCGGTCGAGGCCGAGCTGAAGACCCAGGTCTCCGCGACCAGGCACCGCGAGCGGATCAGCGCCGCCCTGGCCGGGCAGCAGTCCGCGATCGTGCTGGTCGACGGCGTGGACGAGGGCCTGCGGGTCGTCGACGCGTACGCCGCGGAGCACCTGGAGATCCAGACCGCGGACGCCCCGGCCGTCGCCGCCCGGGTCCGCAACGCGGGCGCGGTCTTCGTCGGCCCGTACGCCCCGGTCTCGCTCGGCGACTACTGCGCGGGCTCGAACCACGTGCTGCCCACCGGCGGCTGCGCCTGCCACTCCTCCGGCCTGTCCGTGCAGTCCTTCCTGCGCGGCATCCACGTCGTGGACTACACGCGCGACGCGCTGGCCGAGGTCACCCACCACGTGGTGACGCTCGCCGAGGCCGAGGACCTGCCCGCGCACGGGGCGGCCCTCAAGGCGAGGTTTGGGGGCACCACCTCCCACGCGCGAAGCGCTGTGGGGGAGGAAGGTGCGCAGCCCAAGTGACCGGGATCGACGATCTGCCCATCCGGGACGAGCTGCGCGGCAAGTCCCCGTACGGAGCGCCGCAGCTCGACGTTCCGGTGCGCCTGAACACCAACGAGAACCCGTACCCGCTGCCCGAGCCCCTCGTGCGGCGGATCGGTGAGCGGGTCAGCGAGGCCGCCCGCCACCTCAACCGCTACCCCGACCGGGACGCGGTCGAGCTGCGCACCGAGCTGGCCAGGTACCTGACGCGGACCACGGGACACGAGGTCGGCCGGGCGGGCGTCTGGGCCGCCAACGGCTCGAACGAGGTCATCCAGCAGTTGCTCCAGACCTTCGGCGGCCCCGGCCGCACGGCCATCGGCTTCGAGCCCTCGTACTCGATGCACGCGCTGATCAGCCGCAGCACCGGCACCGGCTGGATCTCCGGCCCGCGCCACGACGATTTCACCATCGATGTGGACGCGGCCGTACGGGCCATCGGTGAGCGGAAGCCCGACGTCGTCTTCATCTGCTCGCCGAACAACCCCACGGGCACGGCGGTCGACGCCGGGACGGTCCTCGCGCTGTACGAGGCCGCGCAGGCCGCCAAGCCGTCGCTGGTCGTGGTCGACGAGGCGTACGGCGAGTTCAGCCACCACCCCTCACTGCTGCCGCTGATCGAGGGCCGCCCCAACATGGTGCTGTCCAGGACCATGTCCAAGGCCTTCGGCGCCGCCGGGCTGCGGCTGGGCTACCTCGCCGCCGACCCGGCGGTCGTGGACGCCGTCCAGCTGGTCCGCCTCCCGTACCACCTCTCGGCCGTCGCCCAGGCCACGGCGCTCGCCGCGCTGGAGCACACCGATACGCTGCTCGGGTACGTCGAGCAGCTGAAGGCCGAGCGGGACCGGCTGGTCACCGAGCTGCGCGCGATCGGCTGCGAGGTCACCGAGTCGGACGCCAACTTCGTACAGTTCGGCCTCCCCCATAGCCTTAAGGGCAGGGGAGACGCCCCCACCGTCGACGCCCACGAGGTGTGGCAGGGCCTGCTGGACCGGGGCGTCCTGGTCCGGGACAACGGAGTACCGGGCCGCCTGCGCGTCACCGCGGGCACCCCGGAAGAGAACGACGCGTTCCTCGATGCGGTGCGCGATCTGATGAAGGAGCTGAACCGATGAGCCGCGTAGGCCGTGTGGAGCGCACCACGAAGGAGACCTCCGTCCTGGTCGAGATCGACCTCGACGGCAGCGGAAAGGTCGATGTGTCGACCGGGGTGGGCTTCTACGACCACATGCTCGACCAGCTCGGCCGCCACGGCCTGTTCGACCTCACCGTCAAGACCGACGGCGACCTGCACATCGACAGCCACCACACCATCGAGGACACCGCGCTCGCGCTCGGCGCCGCCTTCAAGAAGGCGCTCGGCGACAAGGTGGGGATCTACCGGTTCGGCAACTGCACGGTGCCGCTCGACGAGTCGCTGGCCCAGGTGACCGTCGACCTGTCCGGCCGCCCGTACCTCGTGCACACCGAGCCCGAGAACATGGCGCCCATGATCGGCGCGTACGACACGACGATGACCCGGCACATCCTGGAGTCCTTCGTCGCCCAGGCCCAGATCGCCCTGCACGTGCACGTCCCGTACGGGCGGAACGCGCACCACATCGTCGAGTGCCAGTTCAAGGCCCTGGCCCGCGCGCTGCGGTACGCCTCGGAGCGGGACCCGCGGGCGGCCGGAATCCTGCCGTCCACGAAGGGCGCGCTGTGAACACACTGTCCACCCTGCTGATCCTCGTCGGGCTCTTCCTGCTCGGCGGCGTCATTTCCTTCACCAAGCAGAAGATGCCGAAGGGCGTGATCGTGGTGCTCGGCCTCGCCTCCGCGATGTGCCTCACCGCCGGAGTCCTGCGGCTCGAGGGGGTGTTCGCATGACGACCCGGACCGGGACCGGGACCGGAAGCGGCACCGGAAAGCGCGTCGTCGTCTTCGACTACGGCTTCGGCAACGTCCGCTCCGCCGAGCGCGCCCTCGCCCGCGTCGGAGCGGACGTCGAGATCACCCGTGACTACGACAAGGCCATGAACGCCGACGGCCTGCTCGTGCCGGGTGTCGGCGCCTTCGCCGCCTGCATGAAGGGCCTCAAGGAGGCCCGCGGCGACTGGGTCGTCGAGCGCAGGCTGTCCGGCGGCCGCCCCGTCATGGGCATCTGCGTCGGCATGCAGATCCTCTTCGCCCGCGGCATCGAGCACGGCGTCGAGACCGAGGGCCTGGACGAATGGCCGGGCACGGTCGAGCCGTTGCGCGCGCCCATCGTCCCGCACATGGGCTGGAACACCGTCAAGGCCGCCGAGGGCTCCTGGCTCTTCGCGGGCATCGACGCCGACGCGCGCTACTACTTCGTGCACTCCTACGCGGTGCGCGACTGGAACTTCGAGGCCGCCAACCCCAGCATCCAGCCCCCCAAGGTCACCTGGTCCACACACGGCGAACCCTTCGTCGCGGCCGTCGAGAACGGCCCGCTGTGGGCCACCCAGTTCCACCCCGAGAAGTCCGGCGACGCCGGCGCCCAGCTGCTGACCAACTGGATCGAGACGCTCTGATGCCCCACAAGCTCGAACTGCTCCCGGCCGTTGACGTCCGCGACGGCCAGGCCGTCCGCCTCGTCCACGGCGAGTCCGGCTCCGAGACCTCCTACGGCGACCCGCTCCTGGCCGCCCTCACCTGGCAGCAGGCGGGCGCCGAATGGCTGCACCTGGTCGACCTCGACGCCGCGTTCGGCACCGGCCACAACCGCGACCGGATCGCCGAGGTCGCCCGCGCCATGGACATCAAGGTCGAGCTGTCCGGCGGCATCCGCGACGACGAGACCCTGGCCGCAGCGCTCGCCACCGGCTGCACCCGGGTCAACCTCGGCACCGCGGCCCTCGAGACCCCCGAGTGGGTCGCCAAGGTCATCGCCGAGCACGGCGACCGTATCGCCGTCGGCCTGGACGTCCGCGGCACCACCCTGCGCGGCCGCGGCTGGACCCGCGACGGCGGCGACCTCTACGAGACGCTGGCGCGCCTCGACTCCGAGGGGTGCGCGCGCTACGTCGTCACCGACATCGCCAAGGACGGCACCCTCCAGGGCCCGAACCTGGAGCTGCTGCACAACGTCTGCGCCGCGACCGACAAGCCGGTCGTCGCCTCCGGCGGCGTCTCCTCCCTTGACGACCTGCGGGCCATCGCGAGGCTGGTACCGGAGGGCGTCGAGGGCGCCATCGTCGGCAAGGCCCTCTACGCCAAGGCGTTCACCCTGGAAGAGGCGTTGGAGGCTGTGTCCGGATGAGCGAAGCCGTGCAGCGAGTGCAGTCCGACAGCCCCTGGGAGGAGATGATCGGTTTCGCGCGTGCTGTCGCGGCCGGGGACCGGGTCCTCGTCTCCGGCACCATGCCCTTCACCGGCAGGGTGCTGCAGGGCGAGGGCGACCCGTACGAGCAGGCGCTCGCGGCCTTCCGCAACGCGCTGCACGCGCTGAAGGAGTTCGGCATCGGCGCCGAGTCCGTCATCCGCACCCGTATGTACCTCACCCACCCGCGCGACGTGGACGCGGTCAGCCGCGCCCACAAGGAGCTCTTCGACGCCGTACGCCCGGCCGCGACCCTCGTCGTCGTCTCCGGCTTCGTCGACTCCCGCGTGCTGGTCGAGGTGGAACTCGAAGCATTCCGCAGCAAGTCCGAGGAGCCCCGGAAATGACCCTGGCGGTCCGAGTCATCCCCTGCCTGGACGTGGACGGCGGCCGGGTGGTCAAGGGCGTCAACTTCCAGAACCTGCGCGACGCGGGCGACCCGGTCGAGATGGCCAAGCTGTACGACGCGGAGGGCGCCGACGAGCTGACCTTCCTGGACATCACGGCCTCTTCGGGCGACCGCGAGACGACGTACGACGTCGTGCGGCGCACCGCCGAGCAGGTCTTCATCCCGCTGACGGTCGGCGGCGGCGTCCGTACGACGGAGGACGTCGACAAGCTGCTGCGCGCCGGTGCCGACAAGGTCGGCGTCAACACCGCGGCCATCGCCAGGCCCGAGCTGATCAGGGAGATCGCCGAGCGCTTCGGCAGCCAGGTCCTGGTCCTGTCCGTGGACGCCCGCCGGTGCCCGGAGGGCACGGTCACCGACTCCGGCTTCGAGGTCACCACACACGGCGGGCGCCGCGGCACGGGGCTGGACGCGGTGGAGTGGGCGCACCGCGCTGCCGAGCTGGGCGCGGGCGAGATCCTGCTCAACTCGATGGACGCCGACGGCACGAAGGACGGGTACGACACGGCGATGATCGAGGCCGTCCGCAAGCACGTCACGATTCCGGTGATCGCGTCGGGCGGCGCGGGCCGGCTGGACGACTTCCCGCCGGCGGTCGCGGCCGGGGCGGACGCGGTGCTCGCGGCCTCCGTCTTCCACTTCGGCGACCTGCGCATCGCCCAGGTCAAGGACACCCTGCGGGCGGCGGGCCACCCGGTTCGCTAGCGCCTCCGGGGCGCCGTTTCGCCCCGTGCGCCGTCCGCTTGGTGCGCCGTCCTCGCGGCGCTGCGCGCCGGTGGTTTCCCGCGGGAGGCGTCCAACCGCGTCCAACCGCGCGCAGTGGCCTACGCGGTGGTCTGCGCGATGGCCTACATCGAGACGCCGAGCGGCGCGTCCTGCGCCCGCGAGACCGCTTCCTTGTCGCCCTCCAGCTCCACGCGCGCGACGTCCTGGCGGCCGAAGAGGAAGAGCGTCAGCTCGCCCGGTTCACCGGTGACCGTGACCACCGGGGTGCCGCGCTTCGCCACCGCCGTACGGCCGTCGGGGCGGCGCACCACAAGGCCGACCGAGGACTTGCGGCCGAGCAGCCGGGCGGCCTTCTCGAGGCGCGACCACAGCACGTCCGCGAACACCGGGTCGATCTCGCGCGGCGTCCAGTCCGCCTGGGCACGCCGTACATCCTCGGCGTGCACGAAGAACTCCACCGTGTTCGCGGCCTCGTCGATCTGCTTCAGGGCGAACGGCGACGACCGCGGCGGGCCCGTCCTGATGAGCTGGATCAGCTCCTCGTACGGCTTCTCGGCGAGCTCCGCCTGCACCCGGTCCCGGCGGGCGGCGAGCGGCTTGAAGACGATGCCGGCGGCCGCGTCGGCCCGCCGCTCCCGCATCACCACGTGCGCCGCGAGATCGCGGGTCGTCCAGCCCTGGCACAGTGTCGGTGCCGCGGGCCCCGCGGCCTCCAACAAATCGGCGAGAAGAAGTCGTTCACGCTTCGCATGGGTCGACATACGGCCAGCGTACGGCGGGCCAGGGCGCCCTGCCACGGTGCCGCGCGGAAGCCCGGCCCGCGACGCGACGCCCTGTACGGCGCCGCGCGCCGACCGCGACCGCAGGCGAGCCTCAGCCCCCGCGCACGGAGGGCCGTACGCGGCTCCCGCCTATAGCGGCGCACGCTGCCCTACCCCCGCCCCTTCAGCGACCAGCTCCCGGCGGGGCGGCACGGTTGCTTCGTCGCCTGAAGACCCCGGCGCGGAGCGCCGGGGCATGGTGGCGGGCGGGTCAGCCCGGCAGGGGCTTGGTCAGCTTCTTTCCGCCGAGGCGGTTGCTCAGGGTCAGCGCGCAGGAGATCCGCTTCTCCTGCCGGATCCGGTACGTGTCCAGGGAGGGGTAGAGGGCGTAGTTGAAGTACTGCCGCCCGTCCTCCGGTATGGACTTCATCCGCTCCGCCACCGCCGTCTCGCACAGCGCCAGCGCCTTCTCCTGAAGCTGCGCGTCGGAGGAGTACGACCCGGTCAGCCGCTTGTTGGCGATCACTTCGCCGTCGTGGGCCGCGCCGCAGGAACGGGTCACGATGTGGGCGACCGAGCGGTCGAGCGCCGGGTGGTCGAAGCACTGGCCCGGCTTCAGGACGACGAAGGGCACCAGGTCGCCCGGCGAGGCCGACGCGCTCGCCGGAGCTGAGGGCGCCCCCTCGCCCGGGCCCGCCGAAGGCCGGTCGTCGGGCTGCCCGCCGGGCGTGGCCCGCGGCTTGGCGTCGGCCGAGGCGTCACCGTCGTCCGAGCCCTTGAAGAGCAGGAGACCGCCCACGGTGAGTCCGGCCACCAGCACGCCCGCGATGAAGATCGCGGCGATCTTCGGGCCGCTGGGCCCGCCGCCGGAGGGCGGCGGAGGCGGCGGGTACGCGCCGTAACCGCCCTGCGGCGCGGGGAAGCCGCCCTGCCGGCCGTACGCCGGGCCAGGCGGCGGCCCGTATCCATGTCCCTGTCCCGGCCCCTGCCCCGACCCGTATCCCGGTCCGGGCCCATACCCCTGCGGAGGGCCGAAGCCGCCCCCGGCGGCGGGCGGCGTGGGCTCGTTCGGCGAGGGCGGAAAAGTCATGCCGGAAGCATGCCCCATCGCCCCGACAATCGGCCCATCGGCCCATCGGCCCATCCGGCCAGGCGAGTTGGCCGATAAACGCTCCCTATGCCGGATTCGCGACGGTGCTGGGCCGCCGAGGCCCTGCGAGGCCGTGCCGGGCCGTGCGCGGCCGCAGGGCGCCGACCGCTCGCGGCCCTCGGGCCGTGCCGCCCGCCGCCCTCGGGCCGTGCCGCCCGCGGCACGGCCCATAAGCGGCACAATGGAGCCCATGTCCAGCACCGCACGCCCTTCCGGCCTCGCCCCCGCCATCGCCGCACGTCTCAAGCGGAACGAGGACGGGCTCTTCCCCGCCATCGCCCAGCAGTACGACACCGGCGAGGTGCTCATGCTCGGCTGGATGGACGACGAGGCGCTGCACCGTACGCTCACGTCCGGCCGCTGCACGTACTGGAGCCGCAGCCGCCAGGAGTACTGGGTCAAGGGCGACACCTCCGGCCACGTCCAGTACGTGAAGTCCGTGGCCCTCGACTGCGACGCCGACGCGCTCCTGGTCAAGGTCGACCAGGTCGGGGCCGCCTGCCACACCGGCGACCGCACCTGCTTCGACGCCGGTGAGCTCCCGCTGGACACGTCCGCGGGGCAGCCGCGGGCGGCCCACTAGGATCCAGCCCCATGACCACGGGTGCTGCCATGACGGACACGATGGACCTCGAGACCTTCCGCAAGCTGGCGGCCGACCGCCGCGTCATCCCCGTCAGCCGCAGGCTGCTCGCGGACGGTGACACGCCGGTGGGCCTCTACCGCAAGCTCGCCGCGGAACGGCCCGGCACGTTCCTGCTCGAGTCCGCGGAGAACGGCCGCTCCTGGTCCCGCTACTCCTTCGTCGGCGTGCGCAGCGCCGCCACGCTCACGGTGCGCGACGCCCAGGCTCACTGGCTCGGCACCCCGCCCGTAGGCGTACCGGTCTCCGGCGACCCGCTGGAGGCGCTGCGCGCCACCGTCGAGGCCCTCCACACGCCCCGCGACCTGGCCGACCAGCAGCACCTGCCGCCCTTCACCGGCGGCATGGTCGGCTACCTCGGCTACGACATCGTGCGCAGGCTGGAACGGATCGGCGACAGCACCACGGACGACCTGCGGCTGCCCGAGCTGACCATGCTGCTCACGTCCGATCTCGCCGTCCTCGACCACTGGGACGGCACGGTGCTGCTGATCGCCAACGCGATCAACCACAACGACCTCGAGACCGGCGTCGACGAGGCGTACGCGGACGCGGTCGCCCGGCTCGACGCGATGGCCGCCGACCTGTCCCGGCCGGTTCCGGCGAGCGCCGCGGTCCTGCCGCCCTCGGAGGTGCCCGCGTACACCGCGCTGTGGGGCGGCCCCGCCTACCAGGAGGCGGTCGACGACATCAAGGAGCGGATCCGCGCGGGCGAGGCCTTCCAGGTCGTACCGTCGCAGCGGTTCGAGACCCCCTGCCCGGCCTCGGCGCTCGACGTCTACCGGGTGCTGCGGGCCACCAACCCGAGCCCGTACATGTACCTCTTCCGCTTCCCGGCCGTGGACGGGGAGGAGGGCTTCGACGTCGTCGGGTCCAGCCCCGAGGCCCTGGTCAAGGTCGAGGACGGGCGCGCGATGGTCCACCCCATCGCGGGCACCCGCCCGCGCGGCGCGACCCCGCAGGAGGACGCGGCCCTGGCGGAGGAGCTGCTCGCCGACCCCAAGGAGCGGGCCGAGCACCTGATGCTCGTCGACCTCGGGCGGAACGACCTGGGGCGGGTCTGCGAGCCGGGCAGCGTCGAGGTCGTCGACTTCATGTCGATTGAGCGCTACAGCCACGTCATGCACATCGTCTCGACGGTCACCGGCCGCCTGGCGGAGGGGCGCACGGCCTTCGACGTCCTCACGGCCTGCTTCCCGGCCGGCACGCTGTCGGGGGCGCCGAAGCCGCGCGCGATGCAGATCATCGAGGAGCTGGAGCCGAGCCGACGCGGCCTGTACGGCGGCTGCGTCGGCTACCTCGACTTCGCGGGCGACTCCGACACGGCGATCGCCATCCGTACCGCTCTGCTGCGCGGCGGTACGGCGTACGTGCAGGCGGGCGCGGGCGTCGTCGCCGACTCCGACCCGGTGGCGGAGGACACGGAGTGCCGCAACAAGGCCTCCGCGGTCCTCCGCGCGGTAGCCATGGCAGCGGGCCTCACCACGCACTGACCCCCTCCGGGCCCCGCATCTGCGCCCTGGCCTGGACGCCTGCCGCGCTTGGCCCGTGGCACAAGCCAGCGGGCCCTCGCCTCGGCTCTGGCACCGGACGCCTGCCGCGCCCGGCTCCCGGGTCGGCCTGGCCCTGGCCCCGCCTCGTCGGCGGGCCGACATGGGCACCGGGCGACCCCGGCGCCCGCCCGGGCCTCACCCTGACCGCCCCGGCGCCGCCCGGGTCGGCATGGCCTCCGGACACTGGCCGGGGGCAGCGCCCGGGTCTTCCTCCCGTCCGGCCTCGTCGGCGGGCCGGCCCTCCGCCGCCGCACGGGGCGCGGCACCTCCCAGCCACGCCCTTCCAAGTTCCAAGGGCGGGGGCCGGCACGCAGTGGCCAGAGGGGCAAGGGCAGCCGAGGAGACCTCGCGCCGCAGGCGCGCGAGGCGGGTCCGGGTGGACCCGCGTGCATGGGTCCGCGCCGGGCGCTGCATAGTGGTGGGGTGAGTGCCGTACCCCACCCCCGTGCACCCCAAGCCCAGGCGCAGCCGTCCCGGCGGAGCCTGGGCGCCGCCCTGCTGCTCGGCGCGCTCGGGGCCGCGCTCGCGCTGATCGCCGGCGGCCAGACCTGGAGCCAGGGCACGTCCGCCGCCGCGCAGGGCGCCGTGCCGCTCTCGGCCGACGGCCGGGACGTCACCGGGCTGCCCGCCGCGCTCGCCGTGGTCGGACTCGCCGCGCTCGTCGCGGTGTTCGCCGTACGGCGAACGGGCCGGACTCTCGTCGCCGCCCTGCTCGCCCTCAGCGGTGCGGCCGCAGTCCTCACCTCCCTGCTCGGCGGCTCCGACACCACCGCGCTCGAGGCCAAGGCCGCGCAGGCCACCGGCCTGACCGGCACCGGAGTCGAGCACGTCACGCACAGCGCCTGGCCGTGGGTCTCCGCCGCCGGCGGCGCGCTGCTGCTCCTCGCCGGGCTGCTCGCCCTCCGCTACGGGCGCCACTGGCCCGCCATGTCCGGCCGTTACGAGCGCGGCGGCCGTCCGGCCCCGAGCCGAGCGCGGACCGCGGCGGACCCCGACCGGCCGGAGGAGATCTGGAAGGCCCTCGACCGCGGCGAGGACCCCACCCGCGAGACGTGACCCGTCCGCGATCCGCGTCGCGGGCGAGGCCACCCACACCCCCGATCACCGGCAGCCCCGCTCGTCGGGGAGAATGACCGATGAGCCTTCACCGCGCCACGATCCAGGCGCGCGACACAGCAGCGAGGAGTACTCAATGGCGGGCAGCAGCCACGGACACACCCCGGCCGCCTGGACCGGTGTCACCATCGCCTTCATCGGCTTCCTCATCTCCGGTGCCTTCACGGTGTTGGCCGAGCCCCTCGGCTTCGTGGCCGGTCTCGTCGTGGTCGCCCTCGGCGGTGTCGTCGGCCTTGCCATGCGCGCCGCCGGCATGGGGAAGCAGAAGCCGCCCACCACGCCGGAGGCCCCCGCCCAGAGCTGAGGCCGCACCGGCGCGCCCGGCGCATCACGGCGCGGCTCCTGCCCCGTACGGCCGTACGGTGCCTGGAGCTGCGCCTTCGTGCGTCTGCGGGGAGACTCGGTGGTGTGACCGATGAATCGGTGAATGAGGCGGTGCAGTCCGTGCGGTCGGCGCGGTCCACGCCATCCGTGCGGGCCGTGCAGACACCCGTACCGCCCGCGGGCCGTCGGGCCTCCGCCGTCGCCGCCCCGCTCGCGACCCTGGCCGGAGTCGTCGCCGCCTTCTGCTACGTCGGCGCCGTGGACCCGAACGAGCCGGGCCACTACCCCGTATGCCCGCTCCTCCACTACACCGGCCTCTACTGTCCCGGCTGCGGCGGCCTGCGCAGCGCCCACGCCGTCGCGCACGGCGACCTCGCCACCGCGATCGGCGCCAACGTCCTCGCCGTCGCCGCGTTCGCGGCCTTCGCCGCCGTCTGGGCGCTCTGGCTCGTACGGACCGTACGCGGCCGCCCCCTGGAGCTGCGGCTCCGGCCCGCCCACGGGTGGTCCCTGGCGACCCTGGCGCTCCTCTTCACCGTCGTCCGGAACTCGCCCCTCGGGGCCGGGCTCGTGCCATGATCTCCGCCACCGCAGCGCCCCTGCGGATCACAGAAACCACCACGAATGTCCAGGTAGTGGGACCGCGGTCCACCGGATGCGGGCCCTCCGGCCCCGGCCGGATACCATCGCAGTGCTCCACGCAACACCTGGTGGGGCGGCGTCCGACCGGCGCCAACCGTTCGCTCCACACCCGTCCCGGAAGGGGGCCGCTCGCGTGAGTGTGCTCGACGAGATCATCGACGGAGTCCGCGCCGACCTCGCCGAGCGGCAGGCGCGTGTCAGCCTCGACGAGCTCAAGGAGCGGGCCGCGAAAGCTCCCCAGGCCAAGGACGGCGTCGCCGCGCTGCGCGGCGACAGCGTCAAGGTGATCTGCGAGGTCAAGCGCTCGAGCCCGTCGAAGGGCGCGCTGGCCGCGATCGCCGACCCCGCCGGGCTCGCCGCCGACTACGAGGCGGGCGGCGCGGCTGTCATCAGTGTGCTGACCGAGCAGCGGAGGTTCGGCGGCTCGCTCGCCGACCTGGAGGCCGTACGGGCGCGGGTCGACGTTCCGCTGCTCCGCAAGGACTTCATCGTCACCTCGTACCAGCTGTGGGAGGCGCGGGCGTACGGCGCCGACCTCGCCCTGCTGATCGTCGCCGCGCTCGACCAGGAGGCCCTGGTGTCGCTGGTCGAGCGGGCCGAGTCGATCGGGCTCACCCCGCTCGTCGAGGTGCACGACGAGGAGGAGATCGAGCGGGCGGTGGACGCCGGGGCGCGCGTCATCGGCGTCAACGCGCGGAACCTGAAGACGCTCGAGGTGGACCGCGGGACGTTCGAGCGCATCGCGCCGGAGATCCCCGGGCACATCGTGAAGGTCGCCGAGTCGGGCGTCCGCGGCCCGCACGACCTCATTGCGTACGCGAACGAGGGCGCGGACGCGGTGCTGGTCGGTGAGTCGCTGGTCACCGGCCGCGATCCGAAGGCGGCCGTCGCCGACCTGGTTGCTGCGGGCGCGCACCCGGCGCTGCGGCACGGGCGGGGCTGAGGCCGCGATGCAGGATGTCTACGCGCGGATGGCGCGGCTGGCGCGCGGCTGCAGGCCGCGCGGCTGCCGTGCGCCTGCGCGGCGCGTCCGGGGACGCCGGGTGCGCTATGTGATCGGCTGCGAGCCGGGGCAGGTCAACGGGATGCGATGGCGCCTGGCGGCTGCGCTTTAGCCATCCGGCTGGCTGGCGGTTTTCGGCGGTTCCGGCGGTTCCGGCGGTTCCGGCGGTTCCCGGCAGTGCCGGGGCCAGTGCCTCCCGCCGGTGCCCCAGCGAAGCCCTGGACTGCCGGGCACCCCTGTGGCCCCTGCGGGTCCGGGGCGCATGGCCCCCGCTGCGGGTGTTGATCGCCCAGTGGTCTTATGCGGAGCCTGGGCAGCATGCGGCCCGTTGAAGACCTGCTGGGCGGCTGCGCGGTAGCCGATGCGGTCCTGCGTCGCAGGGACTGGCTGGGTGCCTGCGGCCGGTGGTCTGCTGCGGAGTTGCCTGGGTGGCTCCGCCTAGTGGCCCACTGGCCGCCTGCCTGGGTGGTGGTTCCGTGGGTCCCGGGCCCTGTGGCTGGGTGGTCCTGGCGGAATCAACGGCCTGCCCACCGTGGTCCTGTGGGTTCTGCTGCCTACGGCGTTCCCGCCGGTCTGCCGGCCCGGGCCCGGGCCTGGGCCGGTTCGAACCGCGCTGGGAACACCTGGCCGGGCCAGTCCAGTGCCCGCCGCCTGTAGGGCTCTCATCCACCCGTCTTCAAGGCGGGCGGGAGGAGGCCCGTCGGTTCCGAAGGAACATAGGGGCGGGTGGGTGGGAGGAGGACCTGCCGCGTAGCGGCAGAAGCCAGAGAAGCCCAGCGCAGCCAACGCGTACCTTGTTCACATACCGAGACTTTCGGGGCGCGAGCCCCTTCCGAGGAGTACGTCGGATGTCCTCTGACTTCTTCATCCCCGACCCGGAGGGTCGGATCCCCAGCGCGCAGGGCTACTTCGGCGCGTTCGGCGGCAAGTTCATCCCCGAGGCGCTCGTCGCCGCGGTCGACGAGGTGGCCGCCGAGTACGAGAAGGCGAAGGCCGACCCGGCTTTCGCCGCCGAGCTCGACGAGCTGCTCGTCGACTACACCGGCCGCCCGAGCCCTCTCACCGAGGTGCCCCGGTTCGCCGGGCACGCGGGCGGGGCCCGGATCTTCCTGAAGAGGGAAGATCTGAACCACACGGGCTCGCACAAGATCAACAACGTGCTCGGCCAGGCCCTGCTCACCAAGCGCATGGGCAAGACCCGCGTCATCGCCGAGACGGGCGCCGGCCAGCACGGTGTCGCCACGGCCACGGCCTGCGCCCTCTTCGGGCTCGAGTGCGTGATCTACATGGGTGAGATCGACACCCAGCGGCAGGCCCTCAACGTCGCGCGGATGCGGATGCTCGGCGCCGAGGTCGTGGCCGTCAAGTCCGGCAGCCGGACGCTGAAGGACGCGATCAACGAGGCGTTCCGCGACTGGGTCGCGAATGTCGACCGGACGCACTACCTGTTCGGCACGGTCGCCGGGCCGCACCCGTTCCCCGCGATGGTCCGGGACTTCCACCGGGTCATCGGCGTGGAGGCGCGGAGGCAGATCCTGGAGCGTACGGGCCGGCTGCCGGACGCCGTCGCCGCCTGCGTCGGCGGCGGGTCCAACGCGATCGGGCTGTTCCACGCCTTCATCCCGGACGAGAAGGTCCGTCTCGTCGGCATGGAGGCCGCGGGCCACGGCGTCGAGTCCGGCGAGCACGCCGCGACCCTGAGCGTCGGCGAGCCCGGCATCCTGCACGGCTCGCGCTCGTACGTCCTCCAGGACGAGGAAGGCCAGATCACCGAGCCGTACTCGATCTCGGCGGGCCTGGACTACCCCGGCATCGGTCCCGAGCACTCGTACCTCAAGGACGCGGGCCGCGCCGAGTACCGCCCGGTCACGGACGACGAGGCGATGCAGGCGCTGCGGCTGCTGTCGCGGACCGAGGGCATCATTCCGGCCATCGAGAGCGCCCACGCGCTCGCCGGGGCGCTCGACCTCGGCCGGGAGCTGGGGAAGGACGGCCTGATCCTGGTGAATCTGTCGGGCCGCGGCGACAAGGACATGGACACGGCCGCCCGCTACTTCGGGCTGTACGACACGGACGCGACGGTCGAGGCCGACGGGGGCGGCGGGATCGCCGAGATCCGGGAGGACACGAAGTGAGCGGGAACATCAAGCTGTTGAGCGACACCCTCGCGGCCGCCAAGGCCGAGGGACGGTCCCCGCTCATCGCCTACCTTCCGGCCGGGTTCCCGACCGTCGACGGCGGCATCGACGCGGTCAAGGCGGCTTTCGACGGCGGCGCCGACGTCGTCGAGGTCGGGCTGCCGCACAGCGACCCGGTCCTCGACGGGCCGGTCATCCAGACCGCCGACGACATCGCACTGCGCGGCGGCGTGAAGATCGCGGACGTGCTGCGCACGGTCCGCGAGGCCCACGGGGCGACCGGGAAGCCGGTGCTCGTCATGACGTACTGGAACCCGATCGACCGCTACGGCATCGAGCGCTTCGCCGCCGAGCTGGCCGAGGCCGGGGGAGCGGGCTGCATCCTGCCCGACCTGCCGGTCGAGGAGTCCGAGGTGTGGCGGAAGGCGGCGGAGCAGCACGGTCTTGCGACGGTCTTCGTCGTCGCGCCCAGCAGCCGCGACGACCGGCTCGCGAAGATCACGGCGGCCGGCACGGGCTTCGTGTACGCGGCGTCGCTGATGGGCGTGACCGGTACGCGCGAGTCGGTGGGCGCGCAGGCCCAGGACCTGGTACGGCGCACCCGGGCGACGACCGAGCTGCCGGTGTGCGTCGGGCTCGGGGTCTCCAACGCCGACCAGGCCGCGGAGGTGGCCGGGTTCGCGGACGGCGTGATCGTCGGCTCGGCCTTCGTCAAGCGGATGCTGGACGCGCCCGACGCCGAGGCGGGTCTTGCGGGGGTCCGGGCGCTCGCGGGGGAGCTGGCGGAGGGTGTGCGCCGCAGAGCCTGAGGCGGAGCGCCTCGGGCGGTAGCTCGTAAGGGTGGATCTGTGACCGGGGAGGCACGCTGGTGCCTCCCCGGTTCGTTTCCCCGGGTGTGAGCGAGAAGAACCGTGAGGGTAAGCGCAGCGCACGCGAACGGCTGCAGGAAGAGCGCGAGCGGGACCGGGTCCGCGAGAGGCGCAGGCGTGCGCTGATCGTCGGCGTGGGCGGCGTCGCCGTGCTCGGTATCGCCGCGGGTGTCGGCTTCGCGGTGTCGCAGGCGGGTGGTGACGGGGACGGGCCCGTGGTCGCGCCGACGGGCGCGAACGGCGAGGACAGCCTCGCGATCCCGGTCGGCAAGGCCTCGGCGCCGTCCACTCTCACCGTTTACGAGGACTTCCGCTGCCCGGCGTGCGGCCAGTTCGAGAACGGCTTCCGGGACACGATCCACGAGCTGCAGGACAAGGGGCAGCTCAAGACCGAGTACCACCTGGCGACGATCATCGACGGCAACCTGGGCGGCAGCGGCTCCCGTAACGCGGCCAACGCCGCGGCGTGCGCGCAGGACGCCGGGAAGTTCCAGGCGTACCACGACGTGCTCTACCGGAACCAGCCGCCGGAGCAGGACGACGCCTTCGCGAACAAGGGCCGTCTGATCGAGCTGGCGGGCAAGGTCGAAGGGCTGGCCACGGCCGAGTTCAGGAAGTGCGTGAACGAGGGTAGCCACGACGGCTGGGTGGACAAGTCCAACAGCGCCTTCACCAGCTCCGGCCACCGGGGCACGCCGACGGTCCTTCTCAACGGCAAGGACGTCAACAGCAACCAGCAGGACCCGCTGACGCCGGAGAAGCTGAAAAAGACGGTCGAGGACACCGCGCAGCAGCAGTCCTGACGCGTCGCGTCGCGTCGTGGGGCCGCACCGGATGCCGCCGCTCTCCCACCGGGGATCCAACCGGGTTCCCGCCGGGGAGACGGCGGCATCCGGCGTCCTGGCGAGCGATACGGCCGGGCGCCGATGTGGCGGCCGGGCTGGGCCGCGGGTACGGGCGCACGGTAGGTTCGGTTCTGCCATGGACCTCGCATACATTCCCAGCCCGTCGACCGGCGTGATCCACCTCGGACCGATCCCGCTGCGCGGCTACGCGTTCTGCATCATCATCGGCGTCTTCCTCGCCGTCTGGCTCGGCGGCCGCCGGTGGGTCGCCCGGGGCGGCCTGTCCGGGACGGTGGCGGACATCGCCGTCTGGGCGGTGCCGTTCGGCCTGGTCGGCGGACGCCTCTATCACGTGATCACCACGTACGAGCCGTACTTCGGCAAGGACGGCAACTGGGTCGACGCCTTCAAGATCTGGGAGGGCGGCCTCGGTATCTGGGGCGCGATCGCCCTGGGCGCGGTTGGCGCGTGGATCGGCTGCCGACGCCGGGGGATCCCGCTCCCGGCGTACGCGGACGCGGTCGCGCCCGGCATCGCCTTCGCCCAGGCGATCGGGCGCTGGGGCAACTGGTTCAACCAGGAGCTGTACGGGCGGGCGACCGACCTGCCGTGGGCGCTGAAGATCGACGGCGACCCGGACAGCGGCCGGATCGCCGGGACGTACCACCCGACCTTCCTGTACGAGTCGCTGTGGTGCGTGGGCGTGGCGCTGCTGGTCCTGTGGGCCGACCGGCGCTTCAAGCTGGGGCACGGGCGGGCTTTCGCGCTGTACGTGGCCGCGTACACGGTGGGGCGCGGCTGGATCGAGTACATGCGCATCGACGAGGCCCACCACATCCTGGGCGTCCGGCTCAACGTCTGGACGTCGGTCGTCGTCTTCCTGGCCGCCGTCACCTACATGATCATCTCGGCGAGGCGCAGGCCGGGGCGCGAGACCGTGGTCGAACCGGCGGCGGAGGCCGCGCGGGCGGAGAAGGCGGAGGCGGCGCAGAGCGACGGCTCCGCGGCGGCCGACGAGGCCGACCCGGCGGAGGCCGGGGCCGCCTCGGACGGCGACGCGGATCCGGCTGCGGACGGCGAGCCCGCCGCCGAGCCCGCCGCCGACGCCGACGCGGATGCCGACCGCGGCGCGGCCGCGGAGAAGGACGAGGCGGACTCCGCCTCGGAGGCGGAAGCAGGCGCCTCGAAGAAGCGCTGACCGCTCACGCCGCAGGCTTTACGGCCGCCGGCCCGCCCAAGCGGACCGGCGGCCGCCCTGCGCCCGGCCCCAGCCCACCCGAAGGCCACCACGCTCACCCGGCGCCGCAGGCGGGGGCGCAAGGGCCGCCCGAGGTTCCGCCGCAGCGGACTGTCCGCGGCTTCGTGCAGCTCACCGCAGGGCGGTGACAGGGCGGTGACCCTGCGCCGTGTCGCCGAAGCTCGCAGCAAGCGGCCGGCGGCCCGGAAAGGCGGTCGCGCGCGGCGCCGCAGCGTGCGGGCGGCGGCGCTCCCCCCGTGGTCCGCTGAAGCTCTTCGCGGGAGAAGCCGCAGGTCAGGGCGGTAAGTTCGGCCTTCCTTGCTAGCGGATCTTGAGGAATCGTGCGTACCTTCGAGGCGTTGGGGCAAGGGCGCAAGCCCGGATGCCCGTTGGTCCGGGGAAGCCGGGGGAACCCCAGGGGACTCCGGGGGAGGAAGGAGCACCAGGGGCGATGTCCGTCATCGATTCCACAGCCGATCTGCACCAGGCGCACCGCGACAACCACACCCACCGCGACGTCAACGGTGGCTGGCTGCGCCCCGCGGTCTTCGGTGCCATGGACGGGCTCGTCTCCAACCTCGCGCTGATCAGCGGCGTCGCCGGTGGGAGCGTGTCGTCCGGCACCATCGTGATCACCGGTCTCGCCGGTCTCGCCGCCGGGGCCTTCTCGATGGCCGCCGGTGAGTACACCTCCGTCGCCTCCCAGCGCGAGCTGGTCCTCGCCGAGCTGGAGGTGGAGCGGCGCGAGCTGCGCAGCCACCCCAAGGACGAGCAGAAGGAGCTCGCCGCGCTGTACGAGTCGCGGGGCGTCGAGCCGAAGCTCGCGCGCGAGGTCGCCAAGCAGCTGTCCAAGGATCCCGAGCAGGCGCTGGAGATCCACGCGAGGGAGGAGCTCGGGATCGACCCCTCGGACCTTCCCTCACCGGCTGTCGCGGCCGTATCGTCGTTCGGGTCCTTCGCGCTGGGCGCGCTGCTGCCTGTACTGCCGTACCTGCTCGGGGCCACGACGCTGTGGCCCGCCGCCCTGCTGGCGCTGCTCGGGCTCTTCGCCTGTGGCGCCGTCGTGGCCAGGGTCACGGCCCGCATGTGGTGGTACAGCGGGCTCCGACAGCTGATACTGGGTGGGGCCGCGGCTGCGGTCACCTACGGGCTCGGTGTGCTCTTCGGCACCGCCGTCGGTTAGCGCGGGCGCAGGACGGCGGGCAAGGCGGGCAGGGCCTCGGGCGGTCCGGCAGCAGCCACAGGTTTCTCATCGGTTTCAGCTCGTTTACGAATGGGCATGAGCCCGAAGCGCTTCAGGCAGTGTCGCCTTCAGCGCCCTGGGGTAGCGGATGTCGATCCGTCCGTGTTCGCCCCCCTCCTCACCGCACCCGGGCGGTGTCCGCATGTTGGAATGAAGCATCCGCTTCTCGAGAAGCGGGCCATCATGTAACCTGCACGAAAATTTGCTGCGCAGAGGGCCAACGTCGTCCCTCGGCACTGACACTGCCACGACGACGACGGGAGAGCCGATGCGTTCCGCGTCCACGCACTCGACCAGCGGCGCCACTGCCGCCTGGTCGCCCATGGACGGGCGCCCCGCCCCGCAGGGAATGTACGACCCGCACAACGAGCACGACGCCTGCGGTGTCGGCTTCGTGGCCACCCTCACCGGCGAGGCCAGCCACGAGCTCGTGGAGCAGGCTCTCACCGTGCTGCGCAACCTCGAGCACCGCGGTGCCACCGGCTCCGACCCGGACTCCGGCGACGGCGCGGGCATCCTGCTGCAGATTCCGGACGCCTTCCTGCGTGAGACCGTCGGATTCGCTCTGCCCGAGGCCGGCTCGTACGCCGTCGGCATCGCCTTCCTGCCCGCGGACGGCCCCGGTGGCGCGGACGCCGCCACCCGCATCGAGACCATCGCCGCCGAGGAGGGCCTGAGCGTCCTCGGCTGGCGCGAGGTGCCCGTCGCCCCCGAGATGCTCGGCAGCGGCGCACGTGCCACCATGCCCGCCTTCCGCCAGCTGTTCGTCGCGGACCGGGACGGTACGGCGAGCGGCATCGCCCTCGACCGCAAGGCGTTCGTGCTGCGCAAGCGCGCCGAGCGCGAGTCCGGGGTCTACTTCCCCTCGCTCTCCGCGCGGACCATCGTCTACAAGGGCATGCTCACCACCGGGCAGCTCGAGCCGTTCTTCCCCGACCTGTCCGACCGCCGCTTCGCCACCGCCGTCGCGCTGGTCCACTCGCGCTTCTCGACGAACACCTTCCCGAGCTGGCCGCTGGCCCACCCGTACCGGTTCGTCGCCCACAACGGCGAGATCAACACCGTCCAGGGCAACCGCAACTGGATGCGGGCGCGCGAGTCGATGCTGGCCAGCGAGCACTTCGGGGAGAAGGCCCTCGAGCGGACCTTCCCCGTGTGTACGCCCGGGGCCTCGGACTCCGCGTCCTTCGACGAGGTCCTGGAGCTGCTCCACCTCGGCGGGCGCTCGCTGCCGCACGCGGTGCTGATGATGGTCCCCGAGGCGTGGGAGAACCACTCCTCCATGGACCCGGCCCGCCGCGCCTTCTACCGCTTCCACTCCACGATGATGGAGCCCTGGGACGGCCCCGCCTGCGTCACCTTCACCGACGGCACCCAGGTCGGCGCCGTACTCGACCGCAACGGCCTGCGCCCCGGCCGCTACTGGGTCACCGACGACGGCCTCGTCGTGCTCTCCTCCGAGGTCGGCGTGCTCGACATCGACCCCTCCAAGGTCGTCCGCAAGGGCCGCCTCCAGCCGGGCCGGATGTTCCTCGTCGACACTGCCGAGCACCGCATCATCGAGGACGACGAGATCAAGGCGCAGCTCGCCGCCGAGCAGCCCTACGAGGAGTGGCTCGAGGTCGGGCTCATCGACGTCGAGGACCTGCCCGAGCGCGAGCACATCGTCCACACCCACGCCTCGGTCACCCGCCGCCAGCAGACCTTCGGCTACACCGAGGAGGAGCTGCGCGTCCTCCTCGCGCCGATGGCCAAGACCGGCGCCGAGCCGATCGGTTCGATGGGCACCGACTCGCCGATCGCCGCGCTGTCCGAGCGGCCCCGGCTGCTCTTCGACTACTTCACCCAGCTGTTCGCGCAGGTCACCAACCCGCCGCTGGACGCCATCCGTGAGGAGCTCGTCACCTCGCTGATCTCCTCGCTCGGCCCGCAGGGCAACCTGCTCGAGCCGAACGCGGCCTCCTGCCGCAGCGTCACCCTGCCGTTCCCGGTGATCGACAACGACGAGCTGGCCAAGCTCATCCACATCAACGCCGACGGCGACCTGCCCGGCTTCAAGGCCGTGACCCTCTCCGGCCTCTACCGGGTCGGCGGCGGAGGCGAGGCGCTGGCCGCCCGGATCGCCGAGATCTGCGCCGAGGCCGACTCCGCCATCGCCGGCGGCGCCCGCCTCATCGTGCTCTCCGACCGGCACTCGGACGCCGAGCACGCGCCGATCCCGTCGCTGCTGCTCACCTCCGCGGTCCACCACCACCTGATCCGTACGAAGCAGCGCACCCACGTCGGGCTGCTGGTCGAGGCCGGCGACGTCCGCGAGGTGCACCACGTCGCGCTGCTCATCGGCTACGGCGCCGCGGCCGTCAACCCGTACCTCGCCATGGAGTCGGTCGAGGACCTGGTCCGCGCGGGCACCTTCCTGCCCGGTGCCGACGCCGAGATCGCGATCAAGAACCTCATCAAGGCGCTGGGCAAGGGCGTGCTGAAGGTGATGTCCAAGATGGGCATCTCCACCGTCGCCTCCTACCGCGGCGCGCAGGTCTTCGAAGCGGTCGGCCTGGACCAGGAGTTCGTGGACGCGTACTTCCACGGCACCGCCACGAAGATCGGCGGCGCGGGCCTGGACGTCATCGCCCGTGAGGTCGCCGAGCGGCACGCCAAGGCGTACCCGGCCTCCGGCATCGCCCCGGCGCACCGCACGCTGGACATCGGCGGCGAGTACCAGTGGCGCCGCGAGGGCGAGCCGCACCTCTTCGACCCGGAGACGGTCTTCCGGCTGCAGCACTCCACGCGCTCCCGCCGCTACGACATCTTCAAGCAGTACACCGAGCGCGTGGACCACCAGTCCGAGCGGCTGATGACGCTGCGCGGCCTGTTCGGCTTCAAGAGCGACCGCGAGCCGATCTCGATCGACGAGGTCGAGCCGGTCAGCGAGATCGTCAAGCGCTTCTCCACCGGCGCCATGTCGTACGGCTCCATCTCCAAGGAGGCGCACGAGACCCTCGCCATCGCCATGAACCGGCTGGGCGGCAAGTCCAACACCGGTGAGGGCGGCGAGGACCCGGACCGTCTGTACGACCCGGCCCGCCGGTCCGCGATCAAGCAGGTCGCCTCCGGCCGCTTCGGCGTGACCAGCGAGTACCTGGTCAACTCCGACGACATCCAGATCAAGATGGCGCAGGGCGCGAAGCCCGGCGAGGGCGGCCAGCTGCCGGGGCACAAGGTGTACCCGTGGGTGGCCAAGACCCGGCACTCGACCCCGGGCGTGGGGCTCATCTCCCCGCCGCCGCACCACGACATCTACTCCATCGAGGACCTGGCCCAGCTGATCCACGACCTGAAGAACGCCAACCCGCAGGCGCGCATTCACGTCAAGCTGGTCTCGGAGGTCGGCGTCGGCACCGTCGCCGCCGGTGTCTCCAAGGCGCACGCGGACGTCGTGCTGATCTCGGGACACGACGGCGGTACGGGCGCCTCGCCGCTCACCTCGCTGAAGCACGCGGGCGGCCCCTGGGAGCTGGGCCTGGCCGAGACCCAGCAGACGCTGCTGCTCAACGGCCTGCGCGACCGTATCGTCGTGCAGACCGACGGCCAGCTGAAGACCGGCCGTGACGTGGTCGTCGCCGCGCTGCTCGGCGCCGAGGAGTTCGGCTTCGCGACCGCGCCGCTGGTGGTCTCCGGCTGCGTGATGATGCGCGTCTGCCACCTGGACACCTGCCCGGTCGGCATCGCCACCCAGAACCCGGTGCTGCGCGAGCGGTACAACGGCAAGGCCGAATTCGTCGTGAACTTCTTCGAGTTCATCGCCGAGGAGGTCCGCGAGCTGCTGGCCGAGCTGGGCTTCCGTACGCTCGAGGAGGCCGTCGGCCACGCCGAGGTCCTCGACACCCGGCGGGCCGTGAACCACTGGAAGGCGCAGGGCCTGGACCTCGAGCCGCTGCTGCACGTGCCGGACCTGCCGGACGGCGCCGTACGCCACCAGGCCGTCGAGCAGGACCACGGTCTGGAGAAGGCGCTCGACAACGAGCTGATCAAGCTCGCGGCCGACGCCCTGACCGCGGACACCGCCGAGGACGCGCAGCCCGTCCGCGCGCAGGTCGCCATCCGCAACATCAACCGCACCGTCGGCACCATGCTGGGCCACGAGGTGACGAAGAAGTTCGGTGGCGCGGGCCTGCCCGACGACACCATCGACATCACCTTCACCGGCTCCGCGGGCCAGTCGTTCGGCGCCTTCGTGCCGCGCGGCGTCACCCTGCGCCTGGAGGGCGACACCAACGACTACGTCGGCAAGGGCCTCTCCGGCGGCCGGCTCGTCGTCCGCCCGGACCGGGGCGCCGACCACCTGGCCGAGTTCTCGACCATCGCGGGCAACACCATCGCGTACGGCGCGACCGGCGGTGAGATCTTCCTCCGCGGCCGGGTCGGCGAGCGCTTCTGCGTCCGCAACTCCGGGGCGACGGTGGTGTCCGAGGGCGTGGGCGACCACGGTTGCGAGTACATGACCGGTGGCAACGCGGTCGTCCTCGGGTCGACCGGCCGCAACTTCGCGGCCGGCATGTCGGGCGGCTTCGCGTACGTCATCGACCTGGACGCCGACAACGTCAACAAGGACCTGGTGCCGGCCGTCGGGCCGCTGGACGCCGACGACCGGCAGTGGCTGCACGATGTCGTGCGCCGCCACCACGAGGAGACCGGCTCCACCGTCGCCGAGAAGCTCCTCGCCGACTGGGACACGGCCGTGACTCGCTTCAGCAAGGTCACGCCGGCCACGTACAAGGCAGTGCTCGCCGCCAAGGACGCCGCCGAGCGAGCCGGGCTCTCCGAGTCCGAGACCCACGAGAAGATGATGGAGGCGGCGACCAATGGCTGACCCCAAGGGCTTCCTGACCACCGGGCGCGAAGTCGCCGAGACCCGTCCGGTCGAGGAGCGCGTCAAGGACTGGAACGAGGTCTACAAGCCGGGCTCGCTGCTGCCCATCATCAGCAAGCAGGCCGGCCGCTGCATGGACTGCGGCATCCCGTTCTGCCACAACGGCTGCCCGCTCGGGAACCTCATTCCCGAGTGGAACGACTTCGCCTACCGCGAGGACTGGAGCGAGGCCAGCGAGCGGCTGCACGCCACCAACAACTTCCCGGAGTTCACTGGGCGGCTGTGCCCGGCCCCGTGCGAGTCGGCCTGCGTGCTGGGCATCAACCAGCCCGCGGTGACCATCAAGAACGTCGAGGTCACCATCATCGACAAGGCGTGGGAGACCGGTGACGTCACCCCGCAGCAGCCGGAGCGTCTCTCCGGCAAGACCGTCGCCGTCATCGGCTCGGGCCCGGCAGGGCTCGCGGCCGCCCAGCAGCTGACCCGGGCCGGCCACACCGTCGCGGTGTACGAGCGCGCCGACCGTATCGGCGGCCTGCTGCGCTACGGCATCCCCGAGTTCAAGATGGAGAAGCGCCACATCAACCGCCGCATCGAGCAGATGCGCGCGGAGGGCACCAAGTTCCGTACGGGCGTGGAGATCGGCCGCGACATCAACGCGGCCAAGCTGCGCAACCGCTATGACGCGGTCGTCATCGCGGCCGGTGCCACCACCGCGCGCGACCTGCCGGTGCCGGGGCGCGAGCTGTCCGGGATCTACCAGGCGATGGAGTACCTGCCGCTGTCCAACAAGGTGCAGGAGGGCGACTTCGTCGCCCCGCCGATCACCGCGGAGGGCAAGCACGTCGTCGTCATCGGCGGCGGCGACACCGGCGCGGACTGCGTCGGCACGGCCCACCGGCAGGGCGCGGCCTCCGTCACCCAGCTGGAGATCATGCCGAGGCCGGGCGAGGAGCGGAACGCCAACCAGCCGTGGCCGACCTTCCCGATGCTCTACAAGGTCACCTCGGCCCACGAGGAGGGCGGCGAGCGGGTCTACTCCGTCTCCACGACCCACTTCGAGGGCGACGAGGACGGCAATGTGCAGTTCCTGCACCTGGTCGAGGTGGAGTTCAAGGACGGCAAGCTGGAGCAGAAGCCGGGAACCGAGCGGAAGATCCCGGCCCAGCTCGTCACGCTGGCCATGGGCTTCACCGGAACGGACCAGGAGAACGGCCTGGTCCAGCAGTTCGGACTGGAGCTGGACGCCCGCGGCAACATCGCGCGCGACGCCGACTTCGCGACCAACGTGCCCGGCGTCTTCGTCGCCGGCGACGCGGGCCGCGGCCAGTCGCTGATCGTCTGGGCGATCGCCGAGGGCCGCTCCGCCGCCCGCGGTGTGGACCGGTTCCTCACCGGCGCGAGCTCGCTCCCGGCCCCGATCCGCCCGACGGACCGCGCGCTGACGGTCTGAGCCACGAGCGTTCCGTACAACGGCGTGCGGACGGAACCGCGGCGCCTGCCTCTCTCCCGACCGGAGGCAGGCGCCGCGGGCTGTCCTTGGGCAGTTCGCAGAGCGTCTGCAGCGCGTCGGTCATGACCGGCTGCCTTGCCGACGCTGCTCTCGTTTCCGCGCGCCCCCGGCCAGGCCGTCGTGCATGGCGCAGAAAGCACCTGTGACGAGCGCAATTCCTGGCGGCGGTCCTTGCTCCGCTCCTACGATTGGGGGCACCCGGGGGAGAGGCCAGCTCTAGTGACGCGCAGCACCACACAGCCGGCGAACAGGGTCGAGACCGCCGTTGCCTGGACCTTCAAGAACTTGGACGGTGTCGTCGCCATCGGCGCCGCTCTGATCATCGGTCTTCTGGACATCTTCAACGAGAAACTCGACAACAACATCACCTCAGGAGCCACCCTGCTGGTGCTCGCCGCACTCGTCTTCGGGACGCTGACCGAGCGTCGGCGGCGGATCGCCGACATCCGGGAGGCGACGACCGGGACGCGGCACGCGCTCGAAGACCTCACCATGGTGCGGTCGTTGTCGAGTTCCGAACTGGAACGAGCCCTGGAGCAGGCACGCCAGAACACCGACCGGTGGGTGTTCAAGGGCGGCACCGGAACATATCTGCGCGCCGTGACCCTCCCGGTCTGCGTCCGGGAGGCGCAGCGCCAGCGCCGCTCTCTCACGATCAAGATCGATATCGTCAATCCGGCGGACGAGCAGGCCTGCGCGGCGTACGCACGCTTCCGGCAGACGTTCGCCCACCGGCTGGAGGTCGTGCCTCCCGACAGCTGGAGCGCCGACCGGACTCGCAAGGAGTCGTTCGCGACGGTGCTCGCCAGCTGCTGGTACCGGCAGCGGCTCGATACCCTGGAGATCGACGTCCATCTGTCGTCGGTCGTCCCCACGCTGCGATTCGACCTGTCCGCCTCCTGCCTGATCATCACTCAGGACGATCCGAGACGGGTCAACCTGCTGGTGGAGCGGGACCGGCCGCTCTACGACTACTACGTCACGGAGCTCCACCAGAGCCGGGAGCAGGCTGTCACTCTCGACCTGCGCCGGACCGTACCGCTCAGTGACGAGCCGACGGTCGACGAAGCCCACCGGCTCTTCGAACGGCTGGGTCTGCCACTCCCGGCCACGTTCACCGACAGAGACGTCAGCGACATCATCGACAAGGCGCTGCACGCGGAGAATCCGTACCGGAGGTGAGCCACCGAGTGCGCAGTCCCGTGGACCACCGATTACTCGAACAGACCATGGACCGGGGCGGAGCAGCGACCGCGGAGATCTTCGATGCAGCCGCCTCCGCCCTCGAGGAGATCGCCACTGGCCGGCGCGGACTGCGCGCCGTCCGCCACCCGCTCGGCTTCCTCTGCTTTCCCGTGCAGCGCGACGGCGACCGCGGAGTCTGCGTGCACTCCTTCGACGCGAGCGCGGGCCGTGCGACGCCGGCGCCGACCACCTCACCCGTGCACTCACACAGCTGGGAGCTGACGAGCTGTGTGCTGTACGGCCAGGTGGGCAATCTGCGCGTACGGGTCCACGAGCGCCCGAAGGAACCCACGCACCGCCTGTACGAGGTGCTCAGCAGACCTTCTGGAGTAGACGAGATCCGGCCGACTTCGCGTCTGGTGAGCTGTGAGCCGGGCCCCGAACAGACCAGCGCCCGAGGCGAGATCTACACGCTTCCGGCTGGGGAGTTCCACACCACCATCGTGCCGCACGGCAGCGCGGCCGCCACGCTGGTGCTCGGCCGGTCTCTCCCCGGGCACTCCGACCTGTCCCTCGGACCGGTGCATGGCGCGAGGCATCGAGTGGTACGACAGACATGCGATGCCGCACAGACGGCCCGGACGGCACGATCCGTCCTCAGGAGGATCCATGCGCTTGACGCCGAGTGACCCCGCAGACCAGTTCGCGGCCGAGCGGCAGCTGGCAGTCGCCGCGGCACGGGAAGCGGGCGCGCTGCTGCGCTCCCGCTTCCAAGACGACTACGGCATCCGGACGAAGGGCAACCACGGGGACGTGGTCACCGACCTCGACCTGATGGCCGAGCGCCTCATCGTGAAGAGGATCCGGGCTCGCTTTCCGCATGACCGGATCCTCGCCGAAGAGGCCGGCTCACTCGACGGTGACCAGGGCGGAGGGCAGGGCGCGCATCACCGCACCTGGCTCGTCGATCCGCTCGACGGCAGCAACAACGTGGTCATCGGCCTGCCCGCCTACGTCGTCGGCATTGCGCTCTGCGTCGACGACGCCCCCGTGGTCGGCGTCGTGCACGACCCGGTGACCGACAGAACCTGGACGGCTCTGACCGGCGGCGGCGCGTACGGGCCACATGGACGGATGACAGGCCCCGCCCGACCGCTCTCGCCCGCCGGGCCGTTGCTCGCCTGGACCCAGGGGCATGCGGTCGCCCGCGACGACCCCTCCGCGCGCGCCCTCAAGGAAGTCCTCGAGTCCGGATCCCGGCGATTGCTGCAGCTGTGGGCGCCGCTGCTGACCTGGTCCATGCTCGCCCGCGGGGACATCGACGGCTTCGTCGGCTACCGCGCGGAGGCCATCGATCTGCCTGCGGGCGCTCTGCTCGCTGCTGAGGCGGGCCTGGAGATCCGGGCCCTCGACGGCAGTCTGTTTCACGGCAGCGTCACGGGCCCTGACACCGACCGCAGTTTCGTCGCCGGCCGGCCGGAGGACATGCCGTATCTACTCGATCTGGTCAGCCGGAGCGCACCCATCGGCGTGCGCTGAAGCCCGTGCCGCATCTCATCCCGTCACCGCGAGCGCCGCGGTGGAGGCCAGCAGGGCACCGACGGCGAGCACCAATCCGGTGCTCATGAAACTCTTCAGCGAGACCCGGACACCCTGCGCATGGCAGCGCTCGAACCACAGCAGCGTCGCCAGCGAAGCCCAAGGCGTGATCACCGGGCCCACATTGGTCCCTATGAGGAGCGCCAGTAACTGCTCGTGGTTCCCGACCGGAACCGCCGACTCCCCGGCCAGATAGACGGGCAGGTTGTTCAGTAGGTTTGACAGGCCCCCGCCGACCGCGGCGGCACGGAGCATGCCGAGCAGCCCGCCGTCCGGGCCGACGGCCGACGACAGCACGTCGTGCAGCCCGTTCACATTGACCGTCTCCACCACCAGGAACATCCCCGGCACCAGGACCAGCAGCCGCCACGGCACCAGGGAAAGCCGCAGCGCGGACCGCCTGCGCACCGCGAAGGCCGCGACGGCGATCCCCGCGGCCGACGCCGACGCCGTCCACAGAGGAATGTCGGCGACCAGGATGGCCAGCAGAAAACCCGCGCAGGCCAGCCCGCAGATCCGGAACAGTGCACGGTCGGCGGGCCGGTGCACCTCCGCTGGCGTGTAGACCTCCGCGCCCCGTCGGCCGCGGCGCCAGTAGAACAGCCACAGGCAGGCCATAGTGACCGCGATGGCCGCCAGTTGGGGAGCCCACATCTTCCCGGCCAGGCCCGAGGGGGAGAGCGCGACGCGGTCCGCGGCCAGCAGATTGGTCAGATTGGACACGGGCAGCAGCAGGCTCGCCGTATTGGCCAGCCACACTGTCGTCATCGCCAGGGGAACGGCCGCGATCCCCACCCGCACGGCGAGCGCCAGCATCACGGGGGTGAGCAGCACCGCCGTCGTGTCCAGGTTGAGCGTGATCGTCGTGACCGAGGCGAATCCCACGCACAGCACGAACAACAGCGCGTAGCTGCCGCGCGCCGCACGCGCCACACGCGAGGCGATCACGTCGAACACCTCTGCCCTGCTGGTGAGTTCGGCGAGCACGATCACCGTGCCGAGGAAGGCGAGCAGTGGCACGATGCGGACCATGGCGTCCCCTGCAGGCTCCGCCGGAAGCAGTCCTGTGGCAAGGAACAGCAGACCGCAGGCCAGCATCCCCCCGGCCAACCAGTCCAGCACATGCAGGCGTTGTATGGCGCGCACATGCAAGAGCATCGCACACGTTTCGTACGAATGTCATGACCGTTGGTGATCGGGCTCCGTAGGATGGACGCCATGGTCGCTCGGCAGGAACTCGCGGGGGAATCGCGGCAGTTGGACTTCTTCATCAGCTACTCGCCGGCCGACGAGCGATGGGCCTCGTGGATCGCCTGGACGCTGGAGGAGGCCGGGTACCGTACCGTCCTCCAGGCCTGGGACTTCGTCCCGGGAACGAACTTCGTGGACTTCATGGACCGCGGCGTCAGCGAGTCCGCCGCCGTCATCGCCGTGCTCTCCCGGAACTACGAGCGTTCCCGCTACGGGCGGATGGAGTGGCAGGCCGCGCTGCGCGCCGACCCCGACACCCCCGAGCGCAGGCTGATCACCGTACGCGTCGAGGACATCCCGGTCGAGGGTCTGCTCGCCACGATCACCTACGTCGATCTGGTCGGCGTGGGCGACACCTCCGCCGCACGGGACCTGCTGCTCACCCGCGTCGGCCAGGCTCTCGACGGCAGGGCTCGACCCGCGGCGCGTCCCGGCTTCCCCGGCGGCCCATCAGCCTCCCCCGGCACACCGAGCATCCCGCCGCCGCTGTCGAACCGGCCGCTCGGCCGACCGGGCTGGGCCGGACGCCGCCGGCCCGCCATCGCCCCCCGCTACCCCCAGGCCGACGAGTCGGACCACACCAGGGAAGCCGTCTCCGTGCTCCACCTGGCCGGGCCGTGCTTCGGCCGCGGAGCCGACCCGGCCGAACTCCAGGCCGCCATCTGGGGCGACCTCGTCGAACTCACCGACGCCGGGGCGCCCGCGCCCGACCTCCTCGTCGTCAGCGGTGACCTCACCGCGTCCGGCAGCCCGCGCGAATGCGACCAGGCACTCAACTTCCTCACGGGACTGCGGTCCAGGCTCGGCCTCGACCCCGACCGGCTCGCCGTCGTGCCCGGAGGCCAGGACGTCAGCCAGGCCGCCTGCCGCGCCTATTTCAGCACCTGCGAAGCCGACGAGATGCGGCCCAGGGCGCCCTACTGGCCGAAGTGGCGCCATTACGCACGGCTGTTCCAGGAGCTCTACCAGGGCCTCGATGTCGTCTTCGACAGCGACCAGCCCTGGAGCCTGTTCCCCGTCCCTGGGCTGCGCACCGTCGTCGCGGGGCTCAACTCCTCGATGGCTTACAGCCACAGGCCCGACGACCAGTACGGCTGGCTCGGCCCCGAGCAGGCCGCCTGGTTCGCGCAGGCGCTGCGCCCGTACGAACAGGACGGCTGGCTGCGGATCGGCGCACTCCGCCACCCCCTCGACGCAGTACGTCCGCGCGCGACTGGTACCTCCCGTACCGCCCTGCTGCGCGACAGCGACGTCCTCGCCCGGCTCACCGGGCCCCGGCTGCACCTCCTTCTGCACGGACCCGCCGGGGTCCCGCGGTCCGGGGCGGCCGCGCCCACCGCCTCCGCGCTGCCGCTCGCCTCCGGCGAGCTGCCGGTCTTCGGCGCCGCAGCCCCAGCCCGGCACCAGCTGTTCCGGATCACACCCGACGGGCTCACCCTCTGGCCCGGGCGCGCCGACGGGAAACCCGCGCAGCACGAGACCGAATGGCGCAGCGCCCACCGTGTCTTCGGGCCGCCGCAGCCTCCGAGTGCCCCCGGCAGCGAAGCACCCGTGGGCGCCGAGGCCGCCACCGCCACTCCCGGCGCCGGTCCCGACGAACCACGGCCGGAGGCCCGTACCGTTGAGGACCCGCTCGATGCCCTCGTCGCTCGTGTCGCCGAGGTCTGCCGCACCCGCCACGAAGGCGCCCAGCTACGGAGCGTCCCCGGAGCCGTTCCCCAACTGCTCGTCACCTGGAGCGAATCCGGCTTCGTACGGCAGCAGCGCGTGGCCGTCTGCCTCGGCACACCGCAGGCGGAGGACGTCGACGGCTTCATCGACCACGTCCATGCCTCGGACACCGAGCCCGACGCCGAACTCGTCCACGACGGCCCGCCGCCGCCGCGCGAGCTCCGCGAGCGGGCCCGCCGGCGCGGAGTCCGCGTCCGCAGCTTCAGCGAATTCCAGGGGCTACTCGACCTGCGCGGCTACGTCGCGGCCCAGACCGAGCGGCTGAGCACCGACCTCCAGTACCAGCCGAGCCTCTATCTGCCGCAGCGCTACCGTGAGATCGAACGCCCCGGCGGAGTGGAGCGCGACGGGCTCGTCGAGAACATGCTGCAGCTGCTCGACGCCGACCACGGCCGCTTCGTACTGCTCCTCGGCGACTTCGGGCATGGCAAGACGTTCGCCCTGCGCGAGCTGGCACGCCGGATTCCGGAGGAGCTCCCGCACCTGGTACCGCTGCTGATCGAGCTGAGCGCCCTCGACAAGGCGCACACCCTCGACGGTCTCGTCGCCGCCCACCTGGCCGGCCACGGCGTCGACACTATCGATCTGCGCGCCTTCCGGTACATGCTCAGGCAGGGCCGTATCGTCCTGCTCTTCGACGGATTCGACGAGCTGGTCAACCAGGTCAGCTACGAGCGGGCCGCCGACCACCTTCAGGTGTTGCTCGATGCCGCGGTGGACAGCGCCAAGATCGTGGTCAGCAGCCGCACCCAGCACTTCAGGTCCCAGGCACAGGTGCTGACCGCGCTCGGCGAGCGCGTCGGTCTGCTCCCGCAGCGCCGCGTCCTCGCCGTCCAGGAGTTCTCGCCGCATCAGATCCGCACCTACCTGGTGAACCGCTACGGCGACGAGCACGCCGCCGACCGCCGGGTCCGGCTGCTCGAAGGCATCCCCGACCTGCTCGCCCTGTGCCGCAATCCCCGCCTCCTCAGCTTCGTCGCCGACCTCGACCACGATCGGCTGCGCGCGGTCGCGGGCGCCGGCCGCGCCCTCAGCCCCGCCGGGCTGTACGAGGAGGTGTTCACGTCCTGGCTGCAGTACGAGGAGCGGCGCGGTCAGGGCGGTCCCGGCAGTACGCCCGGGCTGAGTCTGCCCCAGCTCTGGCGCGCGGTGACGACGCTCGCGCTGCGCCTGTGGGAGAGCGGCCAGAGCGCACTGCGCCTGGACGAACTCAACGACGTGGCAGAGGTGTTGAGCGGGCTCGCGGACAGCAGGCTCTCCATTCCGCAGGCCGCACACGCCGTCGGCTCCGGGAGCCTGCTGGCGCGTACCGACGACGGCCTGTTCCAGTTCATCCACGGGTCCGTGGTCGAGTGGCTGGTGGCCCGCGAGGCAGCCGTCCGTCTCGGCCGCGGAGAGCAGGGGGAGGGCAGTCTGCTCGCCCGCCGCCCGCTGAGCCGGCTGGCGGTCGAGTTCCTGTGCGACCTCGCCGACCACCGCACCTGTCAGGAGTGGGCGGGAAGGGTCCTTGCCGGCGGAGCCGCCGAGCAGGACCGCGAGGGCGCCGGGGAGGGCGATGAGGTGGCCCGGGCCAACGCGGTCAAGGTCCTCAGCAGGCTCCGCGTTCCGGCGCACACGGATCTGCGCGGCGCCGTCCTCGCCGGAGAGGACCTCTCCTACCGGGACTTCTCCGGCGTCGACCTCACCCGTGCCGACCTCACCGACGCCGGCCTCGTCGGGGCCGACCTCTCCGGCGCCGTCCTGCGCGACGTCCGCCTGGTCGGGGCCCGTCTCGACGACGCCGACCTCACCGGTGCGGACCTGCGCGGTGCCGACCTGCGCAGGGCCCGGCTGATCCGCGCCGACCTGCGCGGCGCCCAGGTCGGCGGGAGCCACTGGCACCGGGCCGCCCTGATCAACGCGGTCGCGGACGAGGCCCTCCTGGACACTCCGGAGCTGCGCTCCGCCGCGGTCGCTCCCGGAATGTCCATCGACGCCGGATTCCGGCCTTCCGCGGTCGGCGTCCCGTACGGCTTCGACATGCGCACCAGCAGGCTGCCCGAGCCCGTCTCCTACAGTCCCGACGGCGAACTGCTCGCCGTGGGGAGCGAGGACGGCGGCGTCCTGGTGTGCGACGCCGCCACGGGGACGGCCCTTCGCACGCTCCAAGGACACGAGGGCCGGGTCTATGCCGTGAAGTTCCGGGACCGCGTGCTCGCCACCGGCGGAGCGGACGGCACCGTACGGCTGTGGGACCCGGTCGCCGGGACCTGCCTGCACCGGCTGGAGGTGCACCCGGGCGGAGTGTGGCCGGTCGCCCTCGACCTGTCCGGCAGCCGGCTCGCCACCGGCGACGCAGAGGGCACCGTCACGCTGTGGGACGTGGCCGGCGGGACCGTCTCGCACCGGCTGTCCGGCCACACCGCCCCGGTGTACAGCGCCGTGTTCAGCCCGGACGGACACACCCTCGCCACCGGCGACGCGGCCGCGGCCGTACGGCTGTGGGAGACCCGGTCCGGCCGTTTCCTCGGCGAACTCGAAGGCCACCGCGGAGCGGCCTACCGCGCGCGCTTCAGCCCCGATGGCACGCTCCTCGCCACCGCCGACATGGGCGACGACGATCGCGGCACGGTCCGGATCTGGGATGTGGCCGGCCGGCGGCTGCGGCACGAGCTCACCGGCCACGAGGGGCGCGTCTACACCCTGGACTTCCACCCGGGCGGCCGACTCCTCGCCAGCGGCGACACCGAGGGGCATGTCCGGCTCTGGAACCCGCTGACCGGCACTCCCGCCGGGGCCCCGGCCCGGGGCCGCGGGGCCGTGTACCAAGTGGTCTTCGACCCTGAAGGGACGACGCTCGCGGCGGGCGGCAGCGACGGAGCGGTCCGGCTGTGGCGGGTCACCCAGAGGTCATCGGACTGGTCGGTCGTCCCGCTGCGCCAGCAGCCCGCGGACCACCAAGGGTCCGTCTGGGCCTGCCGGTTCCGCCCCGGTGCCCGCATCGGCACCGCGGAGGCCGGTCCGCTGCTGGTGACCGTCGGCAACGACGGCGTGGTGCGGCTCTGGGACACCTCCACGGGCCAGGGCAGGCGTATTCTGCGCGGTCATGGGCGCAAGATCGGCAGCCTGACGTTCAGCGCCGACGGGGCACTTCTGGCTGCGTCCGGGAACGATGGCGTGGTGCGTCTGTGGGAGCCCGCGACCGGCCGCCGCGTCAGGGAGCTCTCCGGCCACAACGACCGTCTCGTCTCAGCGGTGTTCAACCCCGAGGGGCCCGTCCTCGCCACGTCCAGCAGCGACGGCGACGTCTACCTGTGGAATGCCGTCACCGGCGAGCCTCGGCGCGAGATCGACGCCGAGACCGACCATGTGTGGGCCGAGGCCTTCAGCGGTGACGGAGAGATCCTCGCCACCGCGAACGACGACGACACGGTCCGGCTCTGGTACCCCGGCACGGGCGCGCATGTGACGACTTTTTCCGAGCACCGTGGCCGGGTGCGGTCGATCGCGTTCAGCGCGGGCGGCTCGGAGCTGGCCACCGGCTGCGACGACAGCTTCGTACGCCTGTGGGACATCACGGACAGTCGGCTGATCGCCGAACTCGACGGCCACACCGACCGCGTGTACGCGGTGGCCTACGGGCACGACGACTCCTGGCTGGCCAGTGCGTCGTGGGACGGACAGGCCATCGTCTGGCGGGACGGCAGGGCCCAGCACGTGCTCCGGGGGCACTCGGGCAGGTTGTGGAGCGCCGCCGCCCACCCGAGCCGCCCGCTGCTGGCCACGGCGGGCGACGACCGGATCGTACGGCTGTGGGACCCGCTGGCCGGCCGCGAGGCCGGCCGGCTCGCCGGGCACACGGGCAGGATCCTCGCCGTCGCGTTCAGCCCGGACGGATCACTGCTGGCCAGCGGCGGCGAGGACGGAACGGTCCGGCTCTGGACCGTGCCCGCCGAGGGCGAGCCGTCGCTGCGAGCCACGCTGATCGGCGTACCGGGCGGCTGGGCAGCGATGGCACCCTCGGGTGGCTACAAATACGACGGCGATATCGCAGGCGAGTTCTGGCACGTGGTGGGCATGTGCCGGTTCGAGCCCGGCGAACTCGACGAGCACCTGCCGGGCGTCCGGCGGCTGCCGACCGACGCCGGAATCTGATCTGCCGCAGCCGCAGCCGCAGCCGCAGCCGCAGCCGCATCCGGCGCCGGTGGCCAGCAGTGCGGCCGCCACAACTCTGCGCATCATTCCTCTTGATGCCGCAGGTGTGACGGCCGCGCCCCGTTGACGGTTCTGATTTTGTCGGGTATGTCGTCAGGATTCTCCGTCAGGACTCGGCGTTCAGCACGCGCCGTCAGGACCGGCCGTCAGGCGTAGACCCGCTCCACGAACTCCGCGAGCTGGTCGTCGCTGATGTTCCGCGCCAGGTTCTGCTCGCTGACCATCCCGACCAGGCGGTGGCTGTCGCGGACGTCGATCACCGGGAGCCGCTTGATCTGGTGGGTCTCCATCATCTCCAGGCACTCGGTGATGGGGGCGTCGGCGTCGATCCAGTGCAGCGGTCCCGAGAGCTGCGATGCCTTGGTCTTCGACAGGTCCATGCCCTCGGCACAACACTGCACCACGATGTCGCGGTCGGTGATGATGCCCTTGAGCCGGTCGTCCGTGCCGCAGATCGGGAGGCTGCCGACGTTCAGGTCACGCATCATGCGTGCGGCGTCGAGCATCGACTCGTTCTCGCCGATGCACTGCGTGCCCTCGGTCATGATGTCCCGGACCCTCAGGGTTTCTGCTGTGGCCATGGCGAGTCCTTCCCTTCCGTTCGTTCTTCCTCTGCCAGGTCCTTGAACTGCCGCAGGTCTTCCCGGACCAGCCGTTCGATCGCACTGGCCTGCGCGAATCCCTTCGGGCCGCCGAATGTCTCCTTGACCGTGTCCGGGTCGTACTCCACCCGCACCTGGACGCGGGTGTGCTCCGGGTCGAGCGGGAGGACCGAGAAGGTGCCCTGGAGGTGGGCACCGTTCGTGGTCCGCCACATCATCAACCGGCCCTGGCCCCGGTCGAGTATCTCGGTGTCGAGTCGGTAAACCCTGTCGCCCGCGTCGATGTCCAGGTGCGCGCGGTGTACGCCCTCGGTACGGGCGTTGCGGACGCCGCCCACGAAGCGCGGGTAGTCCTCCACGCGGTGCAGGCAGTCCCACGCAACCTTCGCTGGTACGTCGATGTCGATCTGCTCTTCGAGCGTGCTCATCGCCAGACCTCCAACCTGTTATCCAGCGTGCGCCGCCGGGCCCGGGGATGCGACTCGAGTGGGGGCGCGGCGGCGGAGGAGCTCGTCTCTGGTCTCTTTGCGTCAACGGCTCCGTACGGACCGTGACGGCGCGTCCTTGTATCAGGTGTCGCATTCCAGAACGGTCCGGCACAGCCCGCAGCGGGCCCGCACTCTTCCCCGTACCGGCACCCGGATGCGCTGGTGGCAGGTCGGACACGGGAAGGTCACCCGCAGCGGGGCCTGCCCCTCGAAGGTGTACCCGCTGCCGGATGCGGGCGCGCTGACCGCCGCCCCGGCCCCGCGCAGGTCCTGCACGGACCTGCGGTCCCGCGCGTACCGGCGGCGTCCGGCCCAGCCGCAGGCGGTCAGCGGCGGCTGCTGCCCGTCGCGCAGCGCGAGTGCCTTCCCCGCCGTGTACGCGGTGTACGCCTGCGGGCTGGTGAACCAGGGCGACGGGTCCTCGCCGAAGACCATGGCGCGCTTGGCGAGGACGTACCCGAACTCCTCCGGGGTGAGATAGCCGAGCTTCTGCGAGGAGACGGCGTCCTCGCGGAAGGCGTCGAGCAGCAGCCAGCCCGCGCCGAGGTACGCGGTGGCGGTGTCGGTCAGGATCTCGTTGTTGCGGACGCCGTCGAAAGCCAGGTCGAGGCGGTGCAGGTAGACATGCATCACCTCGTGCGCAAGGGCGGCGCCGATGTCCTGGCGGTGGGTCTTGAAGCGGCTGTTCAGCTCGATGAAGTACTCGGGGCCCGCGGCGAGTTCGACGTTCGCGGCGTGGTGCATGTCCCGGAAACTCACGATGATGCGGGCGTCGGGCAGGCGCAGATGCTGCACCATGGCGCGGGCCACGCGCTGCACCCCGAGGTAGAGGTCGTCGATGTCGGCGAAGGCCACGTCGGCGGGGAGGATGCTGGTGGCGAAGGTGTGCACGGTGTCGTACGAGAGTCGCTTGTAGATCGCGGTGATGGACTCCCGCACGGTTTCGATGTGCGGATAGCCGTGCACCACGTCGCTGCCCGTTCCCACGCCCACGCGTCAACTGTACGTGCGGTCGTCCCGGACCGGGCAAGGAAAATCGCGCCCGGCCGGAGGGGCTCCGGCCGGGGCGTCGGCCGGGGCGTCGGCCGGGGCGTCGGCCGGGGCGCCGGAGGATCTCCGGAGCCTGTCGGGGCGATCCGGAGCCCGCTCGGCCACCGCTGGCCTGAACCCCCCGAAGGATCTGGCCCGTTGGGGCCCCTTGTCATGCGCGCGTCCCGATCCGGATAATCCAATGGCGCTTTTTGCGGACTCATTCCCCAGGGTTCCTTCAAGGTCTCTCTGGTTGGCATGGGCCTGCCAGAAGTGCGCGAAACCCCCCACGAAAGGACATCCGTTGAACACCTTCGGCAAGACTCTGAGAAGAAGTGCCGCCGCCGGTGCCGTCGCACTGGCCGCCTTCAGCCTGCAGCCGCTGTCGGCGCAGGCGCAGACCGCCCCGGACGCGAGCGCCGCACCGCCCGTCGTCGGCGGAACGCGCGCGGAGCAGGGCGAGTTCCCGTGGATGGTCCGCCTCTCCATGGGCTGTGGCGGCGCCCTCTACAGCAAGACGATCGTGCTCACGGCCGCCCACTGTGTGGACGGCTCCGGTCCGGACACGAGCATCACCGCCACGGCGGGCGTCGTGGACCTCCAGGACTCGAACGCGATCAAGGTCAAGTCCACCGAGGTCCTCCAGGCCCCGGGCTACAACGGCACTGGCAAGGACTGGGCGCTGATCAAGCTCGCCCAGCCGATCGAGAACATCCCGACCCTGCCGATCGCCGAGAGCAACGCGTACGACAAGGGCGAATTCGGCGTCGCGGGCTGGGGCGCCGACAAGGAGGGCGGCAACCAGCAGCGGTACCTGCTGAAGGCCACCGTGCCCTTCGTCGACGACGGCACCTGCAAGGGCGCGTACCCGGACCTGGTGGAGGGCGAGGAGATCTGCGCCGGTCTCATGGACACCGGCGGCGTGGACACCTGCCAGGGTGACTCCGGCGGCCCGATGTTCCGCAAGGACGACGCCGGTGCCTGGATCCAGGTCGGCATAGTCAGCTGGGGCGAGGGCTGCGCCCGGCCGGGCAAGCCCGGTGTCTACACCGAGGTGAGCCACTTCGCGGCCGATATCAAGAAGGGCGCCGACAAGCTCGGCGGCTGATCCATGGGGCGGCGCCCGAGCTTGTGGCGCGGGCGCCGGTTCCGCGGGTGGAGCGGTCATCTCCGGGTCCGGAGATGACCGCTCCGCCATGAGGTGGACCCGCAACGCCGGCCTTCGCGACCACAACCTGGTCGCGAAGGCCGACGTCGCGCTCTGCCCCGAATTCGGGGCTCGTCGCGGTCGCTGCCTCGCACCTAGCCGGTGCAGCCGGTGGGGATGACAGGGCTGCCCGTGCAGTTGGTGGGGATGTTGTTGGTGATGGCGGATCCGACCGCGGAGAAGGGGGTGTTGGTCCAGACGCCACCGGGGGCGAGGTCGGAGACGTTGCGGGTGATACTGCTCTGGGTCAGCGTGACGGTGCCACCGTTGTTGAACAGGCCCCCGGCCTGGGAACCGGTGTCGATGATCTCGTTGTCGTTGAGGCTGATCCTGTTAAGTGTCAGCGCGGCAGCCACGTTGTTGAAGATACCGGCGCCCCTGGAAAACACCGCCCCCTGAGCGTTGATGGTGTTGTCGCTGACGCTGCTGCTCCTGAGTGTCAGCGAGCCCGAGTTCGTGATGCCGGCGCCTTCCACGCCTCCGCCGGCGGGGGCGTTGATGGTGTTGCGGCTGATGACGCTGCCGGTCACGGTCAGGGTGCCGTTGTTGTCGATGCCTCCGGCGGAACCGCTGATGTTGTTGACGATGTTGTCGATGATGGAGCTGCTGTTGATGGTGATGGTGCCGCTGTCGAAGTGCAGCCCCCCGCCCTCCAGGTCTGAGGTGTTGTTGTTGATGAGGCTGGTGCTGATGGTGATGGCCCCGGTGGAGCTGTCGTTGTTGATGGCCCCACCCTCGGTGTCGCTGTGGTTGTCGGTGAGGCGGGAGCGGTTCACAGCCAGCGATCCCTGACTGTCGATTCCTCCGCCGTGGCGCGCGGCGTTGACGGTGAAAATACTCCTGTCGACCGTGGCCGTGCCGAAGTTGCGGACGCCGCCGCCGTCCGAGTTGATGGCGGCGTTGTCGAAGAAGGTGGTTGTGGTGGCGCTGAGGCTTCCGCCCGCCTCGACGAGGACCCCGGCGCCGCCTGCGGTAGTGAGGCCGCCCCTGATGGTGAGGCTCCGGAGGGTGAGGTCACCGTCGGAGTCGACCTTCAGAATGCGGAAGTTCTCGCCGGCGCCGCCGTCACGAACGATGGTGGCCCCGTTGCCGACGATGGTGATGGGGGAGCTGATGACCGGCAGGCCGTTTTCAGGGTCGCCGGGGTCGGGGTCGGTGAGGTTGTAGGTGCAGCCGGGGGCGAGGCTGAGGGTGTCTCCGCCGGCCATGTTCGCGTCGTTGATGGCGTCGACCAGGGCGGGTACGGAGCAGGGGACGGGGGTGTCGGCGTGCGCGGGGGTGGTGAGCGCGCCTGCTGCCAGGACAGCGCAAGCCGGTGTGAGGAGTGCTTTGGTCAGCTTCATGACAGTCTCTCTTCCGCTGTGCGGTGTGGGGAGCCGCTGTGGAATTGAAGAGGCCGGTATCCTTCAGTTGGCGGCGCCAGGAGCTAGGACGGACAACGGCCCGCTCGTGCATGGGAATTTGACTGGGACCGTTTGTCGTTCGGCATCCCGGCTTGGCACTCGGTGCGGGTATGGGTCCATGACTGGACGTCGACCGGAATAAGCTGGGCCGGCGAGTGCGGAGACCTGTTGCGCAAGGAAGTACCGGTGTGGGTACATGAAAGTGATGCATGAAAGCCGATTGCGCGACAAGAGCCCTGACTGGCCGCCACTCATACGGTGGAGCGCACGGAATCAATATCCCGCCCTGCGTACCACCTGAGTTGAACGGTGCATAACCGGCGCACTCCTTGGCGGAATTCGGCTCTTGGTTCTCATCTGATGTCTACACCGAGGTGAGCCACTTCGCGGCCGACATCAAGAAGGGCGCCGACAAGCTCGGCGGCTGATCCATGGGGCGGCGCCGCGCATACGGCGCGGGCGCCGGTCCCCGTGGACGGACCGGCCATCTCCGGGTCCGGAGGTGACCGCTCCGCGGAACGCAACGTCGGCCTTCGCGACCAGAGAGAATCTGGTTCGCGAAGGCCGACGTCACGCTCTTCCCTCGTTTCGGGGCTCGCGGGCGGTGGCTGCCTCGCCCCTAGCCGACGCAGCCGGTGGGGATGACTGGGCTGCCCGTGCAGTTGGTGGGGATGTTGTTGGTGATGGCGGAGCCGACGGCGGAGAAGGCGGTGGTGGTGAAGACGCCGCCGGGCGGGGCGTCGGAGACGTTGTTGGAAATACGGCTCGCAATCAGCGTGACGGTGCCACCGCTGTTGTAGAGGCCCCCGGCCTGGGATCCGGTGTCATTGATCTTGTTCCCGCTGAGTGCGGTCCCGTCAATGGTCAGCGGAGCTCCGAAGTTGGCGATACCACCGCCGAGAGAAGACGTGGCCCCCTGGGCGTTGATGGTGTTGTCGCTGACCCTGCTGTTCCTGATTGTCAGCGTGTCGTTGTTCTCGATGCCGCCGCCGTCCGGGAACCCCCCGCTGGGGGAGTTGATGGTGTTGCCGCTGATGGAACTGCCCGTCACGGTCAGGTTGCCGTTGTTGTAGATGCCTCCGGCGAAGCCGCTGCTCGGGCGGTTGACGGTGTTGTTGGTGATGGTGCTGCCGCCGATGGTGATGGTGCCACTGTCGAAGTCCAGCGCCCCGCCGTCCGAGTTCGAGGTGTTGTTGCTGATGCGGCTGTTGTTGATGTCGATGGCTCCGGTACTGCTGTCGTTGTTGATGCCACCCGCCTCCGTGACGCCATGGTTGCCGGTCAAGCGGGAGGTGGTCACGGTCAGGGCTCCATCGCTGTCGATTGCTCCTCCGTGACGAGCGGTGTTGCCGGTGAAAAGGCTGGTGGTGACCGTGGCTGTTCCGTAGTTGCTGATGCCGCCGCCGTCTTCGGAGCTGCTGTTGACGACGTCGTTGTCGTCGAAGATGGTTGTTTCGGCACTGAGATCCCCGCCCAACTCGACGAGGACGCCGGCGCCGCCCTCGGCGAAGTTGGGGCGGCCGCCCCTGATGGTGAGGTTCTCGAGGCCGAGGTCGCCGTTGGCGTCGACCTTCAGGATGCGGAAGTCCTCACCGGCGCCGCTGTCACGAACGATCGTGGCCCCGTTGCCGACGAGTGTGATGGGGGAGCTGATGACCGGCAGGCCGTTCTCGGGGTCGTTGGGATCGGGATCGACGAGGTTGTAGGTGCAGCCGGGGCTGAGGATGAGGGTGTCTCCGCCGCCCGTGTTCGCGTCGTTGATGGCCTGGACCAGGTCGGGTACGGAGCAGGCGACGGCAGTGTCGGCGTGCGCGGGAACGGTGAGTGCGCCTGCTGCCAGGACAGCGCAAGCCGGGGCGAGGAGTGCTCTCGTCAGATTCATGACAGTCTCTCTTCCGCTGTGCGGTGTGGGAAGCCGCTGTGGAATTGCAGAGGCCGGTAATCCTCAGATGGCCGGCGCAAGGAGCTAGTACGGGCAACGGTCCGCTCACGCGCATGAATTGTTGAATGGGCCGTTTGTCGTTCGGCATCCCGGCTAGGCACTCGGTGCGGGTATAGGTCCAGGGCCGGACGTCGACCGAGAGGAACCCGGTCGGCGGGGAGGCGGAGGCCTGTCGCGCAAGGAAGTACCGGTGTGGATACATGAAAGTGACGCATGAAGGCCGATTGGGCGACAAGAGCCCGGACTTGGCGCCACCCGTACGGTCGAGCGCGCGGAAAGAATGCCCCGCCTCACGTACCACCGCGAGTTGACCGGCGCATAACCGGCGCACCTCTTGGCGGAATACACTTTTGTGTTTGTAGTCTGATGGCCCTTTATGCCGCTTGACTTCATGGCCTCAGGCGTCAGCCCAACACCTGCCCGCCTGAACCGGAACCCGCGGCTGGAGCGCCGACCGAGCCGCCGCGCGATCGCGGAGTCCACCGCGCTCGCCGTGAACGAGCGGGCCGGGCAGTACGTGGGTCACGGCGGTCGACGAGCCGGGCGCGCGAGCTGATCCGCACGCCGCTGCCGGTGGGGACCGACCCGGCCGAGCTGAGCTGCGAGTTCACCGCCCCGGCGGACGGTGACGCCTGGGCGGGGCTGCGCAATATCGGCGACAGCGACACCGCCGAGTTCGTCCTCGACGGCTTTACCTTCGAAGAGCTCGGGTCATACCCACCCGCCCAGAGGGCTGGTCCTTACCTGGCGGGGGACCGGCCCTCTTGCTGTGCCCGGGGCCAAGGCCGCGCCCGCACCGACCTGGGCAGCAACGGCGACCCCGTCCTCCAGGCCCTGGCCCGCGACGCCTTCCAGGTGCTGTCCGTCGCCGAGCACGCGGCCCTGCACGCAATGACCCCGGCCGAGCTGCGCGCCGCCGTCCGCCACGCCGCCGGGTTCAGCCCAAGGACTACCTCCTCGCATCCGCCTCGGCCGCGCCAAGGAACTCCTCGCCGCCACCGAGCTGCCGGGCGCCGGCGCACGCCGCGCCGTCTACGACGACCCGGCGTACTTCAGTCGCCTGTTCACCGTCGCGTCGGTCCGCTTCCGCGAACAGCAGAGCGGCGCGGTCCGCGGCGGCTGGAGCGACCAGATCCCGGACCCGGGCGATCCGCCAACGATCACTGGCGAGCCCCGCGTACTTCGTCAGGGGGAAAACGACGCACGTTAGTGGCATGCGCCGCACGCTGCCCGTACGGTGTCAGTATGACCACGAGAGTGCCGATCCGGCAGCTGCAGCAGCACGCAAGCGAGCTCGTCGACCGTGTTGCCGCGGGTGAGCGCGTAGAGATCACCCGCAATGGCAGGCTCATCGCGGTGCTCGCGCCACCGGACCCGGAGCAGCGGGTCATGGAGGACCTGGTTCGTACCGGCACTGTCGATCCGGACAATGCGAACCAGGCGCGCGGGCTCGGCGACTGGGAGCCGCTGCCCGCGAAGCCGGGAAAGCAGCCCCGGCTGTCCGAGGTGCTGCACGAACTGCGCGCGGAAGAAGACCGGTGATCTACCTCGACTCCTGTGCCCTGCTGAAGCTTCTCCTACCGGAGCCGGAGACCGCGGACTTGCGGACCTTCCTCGCGGCGCGAGCCGCCGAAGGGCACGCGACGTCGGCGCTGGCCCGTACCGAAGTCGGTCGTGCTCTGGTGCGGGCCGGTGCCGACCCCGATACCGGCGATACGGCGGACGAACTGCTGGACCGCGTGTTGCGCATCCGGGTCACCGACCCCATCCTCCGGGCGGCGGGCATGTTCCCGATGCCGCATCTGCGCAGCCTTGACGCCATCCATCTCGCCAGTGCCGAGCACTTGGAGCAGGCACTCACGGCCTTCGTGACGTACGACAAGCGCTTGGCGGCCGCCGCCACGGAACGAGGGCTGGCGGTCCACGCCCCTGGAGCGTAGTGCGGCCGTAGGGGTCGGCCCTGTTACGGTGACGCCGTTTGCCGCTGCCAGCGATCCGCTACGGGAGACCCTGCTCCATGACCGACCAGCCCGACGGGACCGATCGGACCGACCAGCCCGTGAACGCCGCCACCGCCGACGAGGCCGTCCTGGGCGAGCTCACTCGTCTGCGCGAGAGCATCGACAACATCGACGCCGCAGTCGTCCACATGCTGGCGGAGCGCTTCAAGTGCACCCAGCAGGTCGGTCGCCTCAAGGCCGACCACCACCTTCCGCCGGCCGACCCGGGCCGCGAGGCCCGCCAGATCGCCCGGCTGCGACAGCTCGCCGAGAGCGCGAAGCTGGATCCGGCGTTCGCGGAGAAGCTGCTGAATTTCATCATCGCGGAGGTCATCCGCCACCACGAGACGATCGCCCGCGGTTAGTCCCCGGACCCGCTCCGGAACACGGCCAGGGGGCCTTCCGCCGGGCGGAAGGCCCCCTGCCGCTACTACCGGCAAGCCCGAGGGGTGACTCAGCGTCACCTGACGGCTGATCCGGCTGATTACCAGCCGTGCTTGTCGAGGTTCTTGCCGTTGTGGTTCTTGCCGTAGTCCTTCTTGTCGTCGTGCTTGTAGTGCTTCTTGTCGTAGTCCTTCTTCCTGTCGTGGTGCTTCTTGTCGTGGTGGTCGGCTTCGGCGTTGATGCAGACGTTGCCGCGGGCCGGGTTGCCAATGGAGATCTGCGTGAGTTCGTTCTCCAGGTCGCCGGGGCCGGGGCTGACGGGGCCATCTTCGATGTCGGATTCCTGCTCGGCCGAGGATCCGGTGTTGGCGCAGTTGTTGGACGGCTCGTGCTCGACTTCCTGAACGATGAATCCCGTCGCAATGCCCGAGCTGTTCAGCGCGACGGCCTTGCCATCCGCATCGGCGAATGCCGTACCTGCCCCGATCGGCACAAGAGCTGTGACTGCAATGGCCAGGACAGCCAGCTGGCTGGTCTTCCCCACGGAACCTCCTCTAGAGAATGTGTGTCCCCCGTCAGAGCAAACGACATGGGACGCCCCAAGTAGCGAAGTCCTGCCCCCACTCATTCATCAAGACGCGAAGAACAAGGCGGAAAGCGCAACCTTTGTGACGAGCGTTCGTTGTATGGAAATGAGGCTGGGTTTTTGCTCCGGATGCCCGTTCGCTATCGGCTTGGTGTCCCCCGAACGCGGCCGGCCGGTGTGCGGCCGTCGGCCACGCTCGGGTGGCATGGCGGCGGGGTGGGGATTTCGACCGACTCGCGAGCCCGCCAGATCGCCCGATTGCGGAACTCGCGGGAGAGCGCGACGCGGGGCCAGGCGTGCGCGGTGCTACTGGGTCAGGCCGGAAAGAGGGCGGGGGCCTTCCGCTGTGCGGAAGGCCCCCGATACCACGGGCTACTACCGGGCCAGGCCGACGGGTGACCAGCGTCACCCGCTCGCTGAACCCGACTGGTGCTACCAGCCGTGCTTGGCGTGGTTCTTCTTGTCGTGGTTCTTGTCGTCGTGCTTGTAGTGCTTCTTGTCGCCGTGGTTCCTCTTGTCGTGGTGCCTGTGGTCGTCGTGGTGGTCGCCACTGGCGTTGACACAGGCGTTGCCGGTAGCCGGGTTGAATGCAGACACCTGCAGGACTTCGTTCTCCAGGTCGCCGGGGCCGGGGCTAATGGGGCCATCTCCGATCTCGGATTCCTGCTCCGCCGAAGATCCAGTGTTGGCGCAGTTGTTAGACGGCTCGTGCTCGACTTCCTGAATGATGAATCCCGACAGAATCCCGGAGCTGTTGGCCGCGACGGCCTTGGCGTCCGCATCCGCGAATGCTGTACCTGACGCGATCGGCGTAAGAGCTGTGGCCACGATGGCCAGGAGAGCCAGCTGACTGGACTTCCTCACGGAACCTCCTCTAGAGAATGTGAGCCCCCCACCCGAGCAAACGACATTGACGGCTGCAGGTGGCGAAATCCTGTCCCAGTCATTCGTCATCGGGCTAAGAATGCAGCGTAGGGCGCAACCTCTGTGACAGTGCGTCGTTGACACGGAATGACGGGTGGTCTCACCTTTATGGCGGATAGCGCGGAGCGCGGACATGGAAAAGGGACCCCTTCCGTACGGTGACGGGGTCCCTTGGGGGCTGCTGCGTGTCTGCGGTCAGATGCGTGTTGGGCCCTGCTCGGCCGCGTACGACACGAAGGCCGCCCACTCCTCCGGCGAGAAGGCGAGCTGCGGTCCCTGCTTGTCCTTGGAGTCCCGGACGTGGACCGTGCCGGGTATGGACGCGATCTCGACGCACTCGGGCCCGTCACTCGAGCTGTAGCTGCTCTTGATCCACTCAAGCTCAGTCATGTCTCTCCCAACACCTTCTCGATCAGGGACAGCGACTCCCGTGGGCTGAGAGCCTGCGCCCGGATGATCCCATACCGAGCCTCAAAGATGCGCACGTCTTTTCGGTCGGTGAACGCCCGGCTGAACAGCTGCATCTCCGCATGCGCCATCTTTGGGCCGCTCTTGGGCTCCAGCAGCATGAACGGGCCACCCGGAGCGCCGTGGTCCTCGCGAGCTGTCGGCATCACTTGGATCTCAACGTTCCGCAACTGGCCGACCTCCAACAGTCGTTCGAGCTGTCGTCGCAACACCAACCTTCCACCGAGCGGGCGGTACAGCGTCACCTCTTCCTGGACGAAGCTGAGCATCGGGGCAGGGCATCGGTTGAAGATCTCCTGCCGGGCCATGCGCGCCGCGACCTGCCGCTCAATGGTCTCCTCGTCCAGCGGCGGCCTGTGCATCCGGTACAGCGCCCTGGTGTAGTCCTCGGTCTGCAACAACCCGTGGACGAACGTGCTCGCGTACGCCCCCAGCTCCATCGCCTCCGCCTCAAGCCGCGCCAGCTCCCGTACCTTCTTCGGGTAGCGCGCCTGCTTCACGTCTTCCTTCATCGCGGCCAGTAACCCGCCCGCGCCCAGCACTTCGTCCGCCGCGTTCAGGAATTCCGGCTTCGGGACCCTCCGCCCTCGCTCGACCGAGGAGACCTGCTCCTCCCCATAGCCAATCTTCTTGCCGAATTCGGCCTGGGTCAGTCCGGCTCGCTCCCGCCACAGCTTGAGCTGCTTGCCCACCGTTTTGAGGACGTCCGAAGCGCCCTCGTCCCAGTCCTGTTCTTCTGCCCCGCTGCCCGACTGTCCGGCATCCGTCACGATCCGTCACCTCCGACGTGCTCGTACTCAACACGGCCGCCGCACGCCTCGTCACGCCCGGCATCCCGGACGACAGGCCCGCGTGTCCGGACAGTCACGCTGCGTACTGGCGGCGTCCCTGGTCAGGTTACGACCGGTTGACCACGCTGAGTGACGTGATTTCGCAAACTCCTTCCGCAACCGCTTCTACCGGCCAAGACGCAGCGCACAGCCGGCAGTTCACCGTCCGGCTCAGTTCCACCCGCCGGGGCGCACGCCTCGCCCGTCGACTCGCGACCCAGCAGCTCGCCGCCTGGGGTTGGCCGTACGACACGCGCGCGTCCCGCAGCGCGGCCCAGCTCGTCGCCGAGCTCGCCGCGAACGCGGCGGTTCATGGACGACTCCCCGGACGGGACTTCCGTCTGCGGCTCACCCACAGCGGCTCCACGCTTCGTATCGAAGTCACCGACACCCGCGTCGAGCGCCGCCCGCCTGCCCCTGCCGACCTCGCGCCTCCGCCTCCCGACTCCGAAACCGGCCGTGGGCTGCTCTTTGTCGACGCCCTCGCCGACCGCTGGGGCACCGACGATCACGACACCCTCACCAAGACCGTCTGGTGCGAGCTCGTACTCAAGTCCTGATGGCCCCGGCTCCGGGCGGGCGTCGCCCCGACCCCTGCGCCGCCCGCAGGGCATGCGGCAGCATGGCCACATGTCCGTACTCACGCGCGACGAAGCGCAGACCCGAGCCCGCCTCCTCGACGTGCGGCGCTACGCGATCGATCTCGATCTGACGCGCGGCGAGGAGCTGTTCCGCTCCAGTACCGTCATCGCGTTCACCGCGAGCGAGCCCGGCGACACGTTCGTCGAACTGCGTCCGGACACCCTCCACAGCGCCGTACTCGACGGGCAGGAGCTCGATACGGCGGCGCTGGACGGCGGGCGGCTGCCGCTCACCGGGCTCGGCGCGGGTGAGCACGAGCTGCGGATCGTCGCCGACATGCGCTACTCCCGAACCGGCGAGGGCATGCACCGCTTCACGGACCCGGCGGACGGCGAGACGTACCTCTACACCATGTGCTGCATGACGGACGCGCCCGGCGTCTTCGCGGCCTTCGACCAGCCCGACCTGAAGGCCGTGTTCGAGGTGACCGTCACCGCGCCGCCCGCCTGGACGGTGCTCGGCAACGGCGTGGCGGCGAGGGTCGGGGAGGCGGCGGAGGGCCGCTGGCGGCTGGCGCCCACGCCGCCCATCAGCACGTATCTGATGGCGCTCGCCGCCGGCCCGTACCACTCGATCCGGAGCGAGCACCGCGGTCTGCCGGTCGGCCTCCACGTACGGCAGTCCCTCGCGCCGTACCTGGACGCCGACGCCGACGAGCTGCTCGACATCACCCGCCGCTGCTTCGACCGCTACCACGAGATCTTCGACGAGCCGTACCCCTTCGACTCGTACGACCAGGCGTTCGTCCCCGAGTTCAACTCCGGCGCCATGGAGAACCCCGGGCTCGTCACCTTCCGCGACGAGTTCATCTACCGTTCCGCCGTCACCGACACCGAGCGCCAGACCCGCGCGATGGTCATCGCCCACGAGATGGCCCACATGTGGTTCGGCGACCTGGTCACGCTGACCTGGTGGGACGACATCTGGCTGAACGAGTCGTTCGCCGAGTACATGGGCTTCCAGATCCTCACCGAGGCGACGGATTTCTCGGGAACGTGGACGGACTTCGCGGTCGCCCGTAAGAGCTGGGGCTACGACGCGGACGAGCGCCCGTCGACCCACCCCGTGGCGCCGGAGCCCGAGGGTGTTCCCGACACCGAGGCCGCGCGGCTCAACTTCGACGGCATCTCCTACGCCAAGGGCGCCTCCGCGCTGCGCCAGCTCGTCGCCTGGCTCGGCGAGGGCGACTTCCTCGCAGGCATCAACGACCACTTCTCGCGGCATCGCTTCGGCAACGCCACCCTCGCCGACTTCATCGACTCCCTGGCCCGCGCCTCCGGCCGCGACGTGCACGCCTGGGCCGACGCCTGGCTGCGCACCACCGGCGTCGACACGCTCACGTCCGAGCCCGCGCCGGCGCCCGCGCTCGCGCTCGCCGAGGCGGACGGCCACTGGACCCTGACCGTCAGCCGCGAGGGCAGCCGCCCGCACCGGGTCGCCGTCGGCGCGTACGACCACGACCCGGTCGAGCCGGGCAGCCTCGTGCTGCGCGAGCGCTTCGAGGTCGACGTCCCGCAGGGCGGCGGGAGTGCCCGCGAGGCGCGCCCGGGACGCCGGCCGGACCTGGTGCTCATCAACGACGGCGACCTCACCTACGCCAAGATCCGCCTCGATCCGGGCTCGTGGGACACGGTCGTGCGGTCGCTGTCCGGGCTTCCCGACCCGCTGGCGCGCGCGGTGATCTGGAACGCCGCGCGTGACATGGTCCGCGACGGTCACCTCCCGCCTGCCGCATACCTGGACGCCGCCCGCGCCCACCTCCCGCACGAGACGGACAACGCGATCGTGCAGGGCGTGCTGGCCTTCGCGAGCGTCCACATCGCGGACCGGTTCCTGCCGCCCGAGGGCCGCCCCGCCGCGCTGTCCGCCCTCCGGGCCATCAGCCGCGGCCTGCTGCGGATCACCGAGGACGGATCCGCGCCCGGCCTGCGGCTGACCGCCGTACGCACCTTCATCGACAGCTCGGTCGACCCCGACACGCTGCGCGAATGGCTCACCGCGGGGGCGGTGCCCGGTGGCCCGGAGCTCGACCCCGAGCTGCGGTGGCGGACGCTGGACCGGCTCTGCGTCCTGGGGGCCGCGACGGCGGCCGACATAGCGGCCGAGTTCGACCGTGACCCGAGCGCCACCGGTCAGGAGGGCGCGGCCCGGTGCCGGGCCGGGCTCCCGGACCCGGAGGCGAAGGAGGCCGCCTGGGCGGCGATGTTCGAGAACGACGAGCTGTCCGCGTACCTCGTCACCGCCACGGCCCAGGGGTTCTGGCAGCCCGAGCAGCACGATCTCGTACGGGATTACGTGCCGCGGTACTACCCGGCGGCGGTGGCCGCGTCTGCGCGGCGGGGGGCGGCGATCGGGGAGGTGCTGGGGCGCTACGGCTTTCCGGCGCACGCGGTGGAGGCGGAGACGCTGCGGCTGGGGGAGAAGTGCCTTCGGGACGATGAACCGATTCCTGCGTTGCGGCGGCGCCTTGACGATCAGTTGGACGATCTGCGGCGTGGTCTGCGGGTGCGCGATGCGACATAGCCGGGTTGTGGGGGTTCGTTTCTCCCCACCAAAAAAACGC